>JANNGQ010001195.1:0-3026 GCA_031403975.1 Planctomycetota bacterium | reverse complement strand
CATGGCACCAGTTATTCGATCGAGAAAGAATATGACGAATATCTCCGGACGCATCACACAGAGACATGGGACGGGAAGACGTATCCGTCTCTGGACCGCGATATCGATGTCTGCGATGTGATCCTGAATTTTGCGTCGGTCACAAATGGCGAACTCGCCTACCGTTCTTATCAGGGCATGGAGGAAAAGACGGGCCTGAAGCTGGCTCATCTGGCCGAGAAGAATCGCGGTTTTCGCACGTCGTACAAAGATATCCAGAGCCAGCCGCGGCGGTTTATCAACAGTCCGATGTGGTCGGGCCTGATCGAAAACGGCCGGACATATTCGCCGTTCACCTACAACGTCGAAGCGCTGGTTCCGTGGCGAACGCTGACGGGGCGACAGTCGTTTTATCTGGATCATCCCGTTTACATCGACTTCGGCGAACACCTGCCAACCTACAAACCGAAGCCACTGCCGACGCAGTACGCCGACCTGCAGTTCTCCGAACACGGAGCAGCCGTCGGTCCCACGATCATGCTCAACTATCTCACACCTCACGGGAAATGGCATATCCACTCCACCTATGGCGACAACCAGCGGATGACGACTCTGTCGCGAGGAATTTATCCGTTGTGGATGAACGTCCAGGACGCCGAGGCGCTGGGAATCATCGACAACGACTGGGTGGAAGTCTTCAACGATAATGGTGTCGTCGTGACTCGGGCGATTGTCAGTTCGCGAATCCCGCCCGGAATCTGCATGCAATACCACGCACCGGAACGCACTCACGGTATTCCGTTGTCACCACTCCGCAAGAACCGGCGGGCGGGCGGGCATAACAGCCTGACTCGGACCCGGCTGAAACCCAACTTCATGATCGGCGGATACGGCCAATTCACTTATCACTTCAATTATTGGGGTCCGGTAGGCTGCAACCGGGATACCCACCTGCTGGTTCGGAAATTACCGGGGGAACCTGTTTATTGATTTTCGATTGTTGATTGTTGATTTTGGATTGCAAATCGCAAATCCCAAACCCGAAATCATTTCAAATTTCAAATTTCAAATCTCAAATCTCCAATCTCAAATCTCAAATCTCAAATCCAAATGAATATCCGCTCTCAAATCTCGATGGTGTTTCACCTGGATAAGTGTATTGGGTGCCATACCTGCAGTGTGGCCTGTAAAAACGTGTGGACCGATCGCAAGGGCGCGGAATACATGTGGTGGAATAATGTGGAAACCAAACCCGGCACTGGCTTCCCGACAAAGTGGGAGGATCAGGAGAAGTACAAAGGCGGGTTCGAAAGAAGCGAGGATGGAACGCTCAGCATCAAGTCGACCAGCAAGAAGAAAATCATTCCGAACATTTTCCATAATCCACATATGCCCAGCATGGATGATTACTACGAGCCCTGGACATACGATTATCAGAACCTGTTTACGGCAAAGGAGGGATCAGATCAGCCGACAGCAGAACCGATCTCGATGATCGATGGTGAGAAGATCGACGTCCAGTCCGGCCCGAACTGGGATGATGACCTGGGCGGCTCAGAGATTTATGCGGCAAATGATCCGAATCTTGAAGGTCTGACTGAGCAGCAGCGATTGCAGCTCAGCTCCGTCGAGCGACTGGTGTTCTTTTATCTGCCGCGAATCTGCAATCACTGCCTGAATCCGTGCTGCGTAGCGTCCTGTCCGTCCGGTGCGCTCTATAAGCGCGGCGAAGACGGGATCGTGCTGATCGACCAGCAGAAGTGTCGTGCCTGGCGATCCTGCGTCGCAGCGTGTCCGTACAAAAAGACGTACTTCAACTGGTTCACGGGCAAGAGCGAGAAATGCATCCTGTGTTTTCCGCGACTGGAAACCGGGCAGGCTCCGGCATGTTTTCATTCGTGCGTCGGCCGCATCCGGTATCTGGGCGTGTTGCTGTACGACGCAGATCGGCTCGAAGAGGTGGCGAAGCTGCCGGACGACGAACTGGTTGAGGGCCAGCGATCTCTGATCATGAATCCACACGACCCGGCTGTCATCGCTCAGGCGAAGAAGGATGGACTTTCTGACGGCGTGATTGAAGCGGCACAGCACTCACCCGTCTACAAGTTTGTGATGGAATGGAAGATCGCGCTTCCGCCGCACATCGAGTATCGCACGCTGCCGATGCTGTTTTATGTGCCGCCGATGTCGCCCGTGCAGGCCAGCAAGCCAGCCGACACAATTCATCACAACAGCAACAACCTGTTCCACGACATTGATGATTCCCGTGTTCCGATGAAGTTCCTTGCCAACCTGTTCGGCGGCGGACAGGAAGGCGTCGTGCGGTACGCGCTAGCGAAGCAAAAGGCGGTGCGCTGGCATCGTCGCGCCGAAACCGTCGGTGACATCGACCGGGAAACGGCCGATCGGATGCTTCGTGAAGCCGATTGCACGCATGAAGAGGCCGATGCGATCTACAACCTGACCGCACTCTGTACTTACGAAGATCGCTTTGTCATTCCGCCGATGCATCGTGAACAGGCGATTGAAATGATGAAAGAGCCGCATGAACATCGGGCGGAAACCGGCTTCGGATTCGTGGGCGGACAGACAAGGGGTATGTAATGGCCATTCAGAACACACTGCGCGCGTTCGGGAAGCTGCTGAGTTACCCGAGTCAATACACGGCGGAAGCGTCTGAACTCCTGTACATCATACTGGTGAGTGATCTTCCGGAAGCCGCAACCGACATTGCCGCGTTCGGGTCATTTGTCGAGCAGCATGAACTGTGGGAAGTGGAAGAGGCCTTTACACAGACGTTTGATGTGAATCCCGCCTGTGCGCTGGATATCGGATGGCACCTTTTCGGTGAAGAATATGCGAGGGGCATGTTCCTGGTGCGGATGCGCGAGGAGCTCAGAAAGTATGGGCTGACGGAGACGGCCGAGTTGCCGGACCACATCACCCATGTACTGGCGATTATCGGCGAGATGTCAGATGACGATGCCGGCCGGTTCGTCCGAGCCTGCATGCTGCCTGCGATGCTGAAGATGCGAAGTGCTCTGGCT
>JANNGQ010001194.1:0-5998 GCA_031403975.1 Planctomycetota bacterium | reverse complement strand
CGATTCGACGACGAATTGCGCCCCTCACGTCTGGAATATGTTTTCGGTCAGAAGGCCGTAGTGGAACGGCTCAGGATCCTGATTGAAGCGACAAAGAAACGGAAAGAGCCGCTCGGTCACTTGCTCCTCGACGGACCGCCGGGACTCGGAAAAACCACGCTGGCCACCGTCGTGCCGCGTGAACTCGGCACGGAATTTCAGATCACCGCAGGCCCGTCTCTGAGTGCTCCCAAGGATCTGCTGCCATACCTGACGAATGCCAGCTACGGCAGTGTGCTGTTCATTGATGAGATTCATCGCATGCCGCCCGCCGTTGAAGAATTCATCTATCCCGCGATGGAAGACTTTCGAGTCGACATTACGCTGGGAGACGGTCTGAACGCGCGCACAATCAACATGAAGCTGCAGCATTTCACGCTCATCGGAGCCACGACACGCAGCGGTATGCTGACAGCTCCGCTCCGGGATCGCTTCATCAACCGTGAGCATCTCGATTTCTACACGGACGAGGAACTGTCGATCATCGTCGGTCGGAATTCCAAAAAGCTCCGCACGGACATTGCTCCGGAAGCGTCGCGCGAGATTGCCATCCGCTCCCGCGGAACACCCCGCAAAGCCAACAACTGGCTCCGCTGGACGCGAGACTTCGCCGACGCCCGCGCAGACGGCACAATCACGCTTGATGTGGCTCGCGCCGCGCTGAAGATGAAAGGTGTCGACGATGAAGGGCTCGAAGAACAGGACCGCCGATATCTCGAAACCATCATCAGCGTCTTCGGCGGTGGCCCCGCCGGCGTACAGGCGATCGGCCATACGATGAACATTCCGGCGGATACACTCGAAGACGAAGTCTAACCGTTCCTGCTCCGCGAAGGTTTCATTCAGCGTACTCCCCGAGGCCGGATGATTACCGCAAAAGCTCTGGCCCACCTGGGGATGTCGCAGAAGATCAAAAGCAGACCTCTGAAGGAAACGCCCGAAAGTCCGGACCAGCGGGAACTGTTTTGAGTCCCGGAGACGGTGGAATCTCTCACCAATGGCGTGGACTTAGTCAGCGGAATGGCGCTAGCCACCGGTGTCTGTGCGTGACAAAGCCGCGAAAAACCGGCGGCTAGCGCCGTGCCGCTGGCAGTCAATGCGCAAAGTCCATGCCATACAAATCTCTCCTTGCAGCGGCTTTCCGAGCCATGTCAGTTCGAGGCGAAAACGGCCATACGGATGACGAATCGTCCCTACTGCAGCTTTTCGCGAAATGCATTGTCGCGACTCGCGTGTACAATACGGCGACGGCAGAATTGCAGTTCATGGTCGCGGTTGGTTTCAGTGCTCTGAGTTTTCAATCGATGGCCCGCCGCTCTGCGCCGTGGTGATCTGCGCCGTTCATGGAGTGCCGCGAATTCCGTTTCGGCGATGCTGAATCCCAGCCGACGGAGTCCCGCCGCGCCGGGAGACAACAGTAGATACGTTGAACTGAGAATGTCCCTGGAACCATCATGTCACTGAAGTGTATTTACGATTTTGACGTTGTCGTGGTTGGTGCCGGTCACGCGGGGGTCGAAGCGGCATTGGCCTCGGCGCGGATCGGGGCGAAGACGGCGCTGCTCACCATGAACTGCGACACGGTCGCGCAGATGAGCTGCAACCCTGCCATCGGCGGCGTCGCCAAGGGCCAGATCGTTCGCGAGATCGATGCACTCGGCGGCGAGATGGGACGCGTCATCGATGCGACGGGCATTCACTTTCGGATGCTCAACAGCGGCAAAGGCCCGGCGATGCACAGTCCGCGAGCCCAGGCGGACAAGAAAGCCTATCAGTTCGAAATGAAGCATCGAGTCGAGCAGCAGGACAACCTCACGCTCTGTCAGGAAACTGTTGAATCCATCGAAACGGAGAAAGGGACAATCAGCGGCATCCGCGTTTCCGGTGATGCTTTCTACCGAGCCCGCGCGGTGATTCTGACGACAGGCACGTTTCTCAAAGCCATCATGCATACGGGTGAGACCAAAGCCGAAGGTGGTCGAGCCGGTGACAAAGCCTCGCACGGTGTCTCCGGTGCCCTCAAGTCACTGGGCTTTGAACTTCGACGGTTCAAAACGGGAACCCCTGCACGGCTGAATGGTCGCACGATCGATTTTTCGAAGTGTGAACCTCAGCCGGGAGATGACAATCCGGAACCGTTTTCGTACCTGACGGATACGATCGCTCAGCCGCAGATTCATTGCTGGCTGACTTCCACAACACACGAAATCCACGAAATCATCCGAGCCAATCTTCACCGGGCTCCGATGTATTCGGGACAGATTCAGTCAACAGGGCCGCGGTACTGTCCTTCGATCGAAGACAAGGTCGTGCGGTTCGCCGACAAGAAGTCGCACCAGATTTTTCTGGAACCCGAGGGCCGCAATACTCAGGAAGTTTACTGCAACGGCATCTCGACAAGCCTGCCGCGAGACGTGCAGGATGAAATCATCCGCCGCATCCCCGGCTGTGCGGACGCTCAGATCATGCGCTACGGCTATGCGGTCGAATACGACTTCGCGCCGCCCACGCAGCTGTATCCAACGATGGAAACCCGGCTCATCGAAGGTCTGTACTTCGCCGGTCAGATCAACGGTACGACCGGCTATGAAGAAGCTGCAGGGCAGGGGCTTCTGGCCGGTATCAACGCTGCTCTGAAGCTGCAGGGCAGGGGCTCCTTTGTGCTCGACCGCAGCCAGGCGTATCTTGGAGTCCTCGTTGACGACCTCGTCACGAAAGGCGTTGATGAACCCTACCGCATGTTTACATCACGGGCCGAGTACCGCCTGTTGCTGCGTCAGGACAATGCCGACCGACGACTCACACCGCTCGGGATCGAGCTGGGCACAGTGTGTCAGGAACGCTCGGCCCGGCACCGGCAATATGCAGCGGAACTTGAGCGAGGATTCGCGGCGATGCCCAGGCTGCGGTCTCAGGGAGTCACGCTCGAAGAAGCACTGCGTCGGAATCACGTCACCTGGGAAGAAATCCACGAGCAGTTTCCCCAGGTCGCGGATCTGCAACTGTCCGTTCGCGCGAAGAACCAATTGCTGATCGAAGCTCGCTATGCTGGTTATATCCGAAGACAGGAGTCCGAGATCGCCAGGCTGCAGAAAGTCGATTCCATCAGGATCCCGGACCTCTTTGATTATCTCGCTGTGCCTCAGCTGCGGCACGAAGCAAAAGAGAAGTTCAATCGGTTGCGACCAGTGACCGTGGGTCAGGCAAGTCGCGTCAGCGGGATAACCCCGGCGGATATCGCCGTCCTGATGTTTTACATCAAGCCGTCAAGCAGTTGACCAGGCTTTGTCAAAATACGTAAGGGCGACGCCCCTGTGGAGCCGGTGCGTTGATGTCGCATGGTAAAAATGCGGCTGGGCAGGAGCTTCGCCGTCCCGGAAGTCAACATCGAGGATCAGGGGATCTGCGGACCTTTTTGCGGACAACAGTTTCCTTCCCGGCTTTCCTCTCCTTCCATGACGTCCCAATCAAACGTTTAAGACAGGTAAACTGCGCAACGAAACTGCTGTTGACCGTTTCTCGCGAATGGATACAATCGGGGAAGTTGATGGTTGGCATGGACGAGGAAATACCTGTAACTCGAATTGATTTCGGAGCTTACGCGGGTTACCTCCTTACTTCACTCGCAGTATTCGGGGCGAGTCACGCTGTGGCTCAGGAACCTCAACAAGACACGACGGTTGCCTGAGTTCGGTGTTGAAGCGTCAGGGATGGCGTCCGGCAGGCTGTCGGACGATGGAACGCTGCAGACTGCAGCTCATCGCTTTTCCACAGAACGGATTTTGCTCATGAAAACAGTGTTTACGACTGGCGAGGCCGCCAAAATCTGTAAGGTCAGTCAACAGACAATTATTCGTTGTTTCGATTCCGGCCAGCTCAAGGGATTTCGAGTCCCGGGATCGCGCTTCCGCCGGATTCCGCGTGACATTCTGTTCAAGTTCATGAAAGAGAACCAAATACCGACCGATGCCCTCGAAAGCGGCAAGCGCAAAGCGTTGATCGTCGACGACGACGTCGAACTGGTTGAGCTGATCACGGATGCGTTGAATGCGGACGGTCGATTTGAGGTTCGTATCGCCAACAACGGCTTCAATGCGGGGATGATGGTTAAAGAATATCATCCGGATATCATCGTGCTGGATGTGATGCTGCCGGACATCAACGGCAAGGAAGTCTGTCAGCGCGTGCGGAGCGATTCGGCTCTCGACGACGTAAGGATTATCTGCATCAGCGGGATGGTCGAACAGGATAAGATTCATGAGTTGAAGGCCGCTGGGGCCAATCATTTCATTCAAAAACCGTTTGAAGTGGATGACCTCATCGATCACATCTGCCGACTGCTGGACATTGAGCAGCTGCAGACGAAGTAGAGTCTGCAATGGTCGGAACACTCAGCGGTCGCCTCGTGCGACCGCTTTGCATTTGAGGAACGCAGCTTGTCGTCACCCACGTCCCGCCGCTGAGAATGCCGAACAGGGGATTTTGACCGCGAATGGACGCGAATCATCGCGAATGAAGACAGTCAGACGCATTGAGAGTCTCCCTTCGCACGACCAAGGCTTTGTATTGAACACTCCCGCAGCAGATTCAGGCAACGAGCAGCCGTTTCCGCATCGGTTGCTTGAGGCGCTGGTAACCGATGGGAAGTGGGACGATCTCGCTGCGTTGGCTGTTGAAGCATGGATCAGACTTGCCGGGGCCTGCGCTGCGCTGCTCGTCAGTCCCGTAGGTCCGACGCAACTTCAGGTCGTTTCCTGTCGGCTGCGATCTGGAAACGGACTGCAGGCAGGTATCACCCGGGATTCAGGATCATTTGCCACACTGCTGGACCGTGCAGCGGTCGTGCAGACACTGGCCGAAGCCGGACTCATTGGTGGCCTGAATGTTGAAGTGTTCGTCTGGCCGGATCTCGCAGCGGCTTTGCTTGTTCAGTTTGCGGAAGATAATCGGCTGCCGGCTGCCGACGGCGAAGGTATCCGGTCGACACTGATTCCGATCAGCCGGCAGCTGCTTGCCCGAGCCACCGATCGTGCCATTCTGATTCCGGATTGCCGGCTGCTGGAAGCCATGGCCGAATTTGCGGCCGGAGCAGGGCACGAAATCAACAATCCTCTCGGCACCATCCTTGGGCAGACGCAGATGCTGCTCAGGAGCGAAGCCTCGACGGAGCGTCGTCAGACCTACGAAATGATCGGCGCTCAGGCATGGCGTATCCGGGACATGATTGGAAACTCCATGCTCTTCGCACGCCCGCCGCGACCGCAGAAAGTCCTGCTGATATTGACGGAGATCGTTCAGGAGGCACTTCTTCCATTGAGCAGGCTCGCCGCAGAATCGAACATCGAACTGCAATTTGACAGAAACCCTGAACACATCGAGCTTACGGCGGACCGTGCTCAGCTCTGCACGGTGATCAGTCAACTCGTCCGGAACAGTATTGAAGCTCTTCGCAGCGCTGACCGTTCGGGCACCATCTCCGTAATCCTGCGGGATGAACTATCGCATGCCGTGGAGATGACTGTCGTCGACGACGGGCCGGGCATTGTCTCCGAGGACGTGCGGCGGCACATGTTCAACCCATTCTACTCCGGCCGTTCTGCCGGTCGCGGACTTGGCTTCGGACTGTGTCTCGTATGGCAGATCGTCCGAATGCATGGTGGCCTGATCCTTCTTGAAACCCCGGCCACCGGAGGCACTGCCTTTCACATTGCTCTGCCGAAAGCACAAGCCTGAATTACGCGCCGATTCCGATGTGCGGAGCGCCGCCGACATGACTCTTGCCACATCGCGCTCAAATCAGCGAAGATCCCGCGGCAATCTGTGCTTCCAGCCCGATCTTATTGGACTGTGTTCGCATTCATGCTTCGCGCAGCACCTTCGGTTCTCACTTGAAAGTTACATGCATGGCCCAGCCTCGTCTTCAGGGCATCTATACCCCGAATCTTGTTCCTTACACACC
>JANNGQ010001193.1:0-6872 GCA_031403975.1 Planctomycetota bacterium | reverse complement strand
CTTCTGCCGGGCCACTACCTGCAGCCCGAGGTCGATGTCACCTTTTTTCAACGCCAGTTCGGCATATCCCAGTCGCGCGCGACGGTCGCCTTCCATCGCGCGGAAATTGTCGGGCCACTTTCGCAATGCTTCGCCGTAGAGGGTGACGGCGCTCTGGAATTCAGCGTATTCGGACGTCGTCAAAGGATCAACAGACTGCATCAGCTCTTCCGCCCGCCCCGTAATCCGGTACTCACGGATCGCATCCTGCATGGCTTCGACGGACGGGAAGCGGTCTACAGGTTCCGTCGACAGCGCTTTGCGGGCGATCTGCATCAGTTCGCCGTTGTGCATGACGTCGGACTCGATATCGTTGTGAATCACTGCCCAAATCACGCCGTTGAGCTGTTCCTGAGGATCGGTCAGATCCCACAGCCGCCGCAGCAGATGCGGCGCAAATCCCTCAAGGACCTCGAACAGTATCGCTCCCAGCAGATACACGTCGCTGTGCGGACCGATGGCACTGATGTCTTCATCGATCAGTTCCGGCGGCATATACACGGGGGTCCCGGCACCGCCGCGGAATTCTACAATCACACTGTTGCGTTCTTCGAAGTGGTCTGTCGTAATCGCCAGTCCCCAGTCCAGCACGATGACCTCGCCGTAGTCTCCGACAACGACGTTTTCCGGTTTCAGGTCGCGGTTGATCACTCCCCGTGAATGAGCATAAGCTACTGCGTCACACAGTTTCATGAAGACGTCAAGATTGTCTTCCAGAGCTCGATAACGGATGAGTTCGCTCCAGGCAACTCCCGTCACTTTCTTCATGGAATAGAACAGCTTGCCGTCTGCCGTCCGTCCGAGATCATGAATCGGAACAATGTTGGGATGCACAAGATTCGCTGTTACGACGGCTTCGGATACAAACATTGCCTGGTCGTGCTCAGCATGGTTCGTCTCGGGCTTCAGCGTCTTGATCGCCAGTTCACGATTCAGCGACAACTGCCGGGCCCGATAAACGACGCCCATGTTGCCTGCGCCCAACTGGCCGAGCACTTCGTATTCCGGGGCGGAGTCAGCTGTTGCAAAGGCCGACTGCAGCCCGGTCGTCCCGGCTCCTTCTCTGGGGACCGCGTTAATGATCCCGGACATGTGACCTTCGACATCGCGACGGTGAATCCGCAGATTCCAGTTGCTCTTGGCGCCTCGCTGTTCTTCCGGGGGCGCAGCATGTCTCGACATGCCGGGCGGCATGCGCATCCCTCTTCCGGAATCCGGCACGGCATCCGCGATCTGTTGCTGAGCGTTTGCTATCAGACTGAGCTGCGATCCTTGCGCGCGCTGTGTCTGTGTCACGGCTCGCAGACTGCTGTATGACGGCAGGCGGCGACCGCCGGACGCTTCTCCGACCTCCTCCGTCACCAATGCCGCAGGCGGCGCAAATTGCGTTCCGAAGGTCGGACGTTCCGAAACCTGCGGTCGTCCCACATCGGACTTCGGCGGCGGACTCAACGCCTGAGCGGTCGAATGAGCCGGCGAGCCAGATCGATCCGTACCGAAAGAAGGCAGTTGAGTTCCGTAGACCGGGTTTCCGCTTCCGGTCGGAGTGCCCTTCCCCGGCCGCAGGTCTTTCTGAGTCATATCCGTCGCCTCGCTGGCATTCTGACATAGTTCCCGTTTCGCCGGGAATCTTGCAGACTTTGGCCCGCGGACGCTACTCCGAAACAGCGCATTCAGGGCCTTAGTCTCGCCAGTCGCCGCAGAACACCCGTGTCAGCTTTTCAGATGTCGGCAGAATCGCACACTGCATCGTCTGAATGCCTCCCGCCTACCAGTCGAGTACCTCAATCAGATTACTGAAATCGTCTTTCCAGAGAACAAGACGATGGGAATCCAGCGAGTCACGGACGGCAATCGCTTCAAATTGAGGGCGGTTGAGCAGCTCTGCGTCGCGGGCGAACAGGACCCAGCGGCTACCGGGCTCGCGCAGGCTCTGAATTCCGGTCCGGCGATCCACGACGGGAGCCGTTTCGAGCGTGATCGCGTGAAGGTCACTGGCAGCGGCGAGGGCATCGGTGACTCGCCGCAGATCAAAGTGAATATTGGAGATGTGGATGGCGATCAAACCGTCAGTCTGAAGATGTCTGAGGTACGACGTGAGAGATTCCTGAGTCAGCAGGTGAGTCGGGATGGCGTCTCCGGAAAAGGCATCGAGGACGATCAGATCGAAATCCTGCGGGGGCTCACTTTCCAGCATCAGGCGGGCGTCACCGTGAATAATGTCGATCTGCGACGGGCAATTCCTGAGAAACGTGAAGTGTTCCCGGGCAAGCCGAGTCACGTTTTCGTTGATCTCGTAGAAGCGCAACGTGTCGCCCGTTCGACCGTAGGCCGCGAGCGTGCCGGCACCGAGCCCCACGAGGCCGATTCTTAACGGGGTCTTTCGTTCTCGCAGCTCATCAACGGCGCGCCCGACGCCCGTTTTGAGGCCGTAGTACATCGTGGGAATGCGAGGCGTACCTCTCAGCTGCAGTCCGTGCATGATCCTCCCGTGACGAAGCACCACCGCATCTTCAATTTCGTCGGCTGCGACCTCCAGTACTCCATAGAAGTTGCGAACCATCGCGATCGAATTGGTGTAGTTCGAGACTGCCGCAGCGAACACGGTTCCCACGCCGACAAACAGTATGATCGCCAGTCCGGTCCACAGCATCGGCGGACGTTCACGCTCCCGCGTCCAGCCCCGATAGTCAAAGTACACATACAGCGCGATCATGCACGACGCGATCAGGCCCAGATAATGTTCCCAGAAGGCCGGGAAGATGAGCGGTGCGATGAGTGCCACGAAGATTCCGCCGCCGGCGCCTCCGGCAGACAAAGTCAGATAAAACGCCGTGAGTGACTTCGGATCCGGACGCAGGCCGGCCAGTTCGCCGTGGCAGAGCATACAGATGCAGAACAGATTCGCGAAGTAGATCATCAGCTGCAGCGGCAGAAACGTGCGCAATCCGAAACTCTGCAGCCAGCAGACAGCCAGCACAAGGATCGCGGTTCCAAGGGAATACCCGCAACGGTGATACCAGCGATCGCTTTCAAAACACAGAATGAACGACAAGAGGTACAGCGACAACGGGACAATCCAGAGGAAAGGCACCACCGCAACGTCCTGACAGACCTCATTCGTTTCCGCCAGCAACATCACAGATGCCACCATCGCCAGCGAGAACCAGACAGCGACGGTTCGGATTGATACAGGCCGGGCATTACGGATCGAAGTCATCGGCTGAGCCGGCGAGACCTCGCGGTTCTTCGGCAGCCACCACAGCCGCACGACGCACCCAAGGCACAAAGCCGCGAATAGACAGAAGCCCCCAGACCAGCAGTTCGCCTGGGTCGAAATGCGCATCAGTGGTTCGAACAGGAACGGATAGGTCAGCAACGCCAGCAGCGAACCGGCGTTTGACAGTGCGTAGAGTCGATACGCCGATGCCGCGGGCTGAGTCAGGCTGAACCAGCGAAGCAGCAATGGCCCGGTGGTTGACAGAATGAAGTAGGGAAGTCCCACCGTGGACAGCAGCAGCACCACGATCAGAATCGCCGGCGATTCAGTCTCAGTCGGCTTCCATGCCACAGGCGGCAGGATGTTGAGAAACCCCAGCGACACCGTCAGCAGAATCGCATGCAGCACTCCCTGCCATCGCGGCGGAACATAAACAGTGACCAGATGTGAATATGTATAGCCTCCGCAAAGCAGCAGCTGAAAAAACAGCATGCAGGTGGTCCATACGCCCGGCGTCCCGCCGAAACGTGGAAGTATCACCTTGCTGATCAACGGCTGAATCTGAAACAGCAGAAACGCACTGACAAAAACAGCCGCTGCAAACAGCAGGCCAACCCATCGTCCTGCCACAGGCGCTGAAGTCTCACTGGACGACGCGGCAGACAAGTCCGAGCTCTGCAGACTTGTCACCGTCTTCATTCGTCGTGGCTCACTCAAAGGAGACCGCTTGGGATCATTCGAGAACTTACTGTCCGATTTGAAAAGTGAGACAGGCTTCCAGCCTGTCGTCGAAGAACTCGCAGGCTGGAAGCCTGCGCCACTGACCATTCCCTTGACCGCCGCGGCCGGACGGGGCATTTTTCAATCGCGACCATCATCCGCGACGGCTCAAAAGTCTGTTCAGCAGTTGCCGGCTCTTTGTGGCAGCAGCCGTCGGCGTTTTCGACTGCCTGAGGACTGCTGCGACCGAGACGCTGGCCAGTGCTGATCGCGTGAAGCTCCCTCCGAGACCCGCTGCAGACGGTTCAAGCTTGGCCTGGTCTTCTGACTCTGCCGGTGGCGGCGAAGACTGAGCATCCGTTTTCGGCGGGTCGTTGTCGTAAGACTTGTTCGCGTCGACTGCCGGTTTCTTCCCGTCCGCCGGCGTGTCGGAGCCGGCGTCAGGCAGGGTATTCTCCGGAGGCCCGTCGACAGGACTGTCGAGCGGCATCGGTTCCAGACGCAGTTCCGGGAAGTCCTCCGGCGCATTTTCCTTACTCGGGAACGGCTGCCCGTTGGAGACGTCAAATTTGAGCACAGGCCGCTCCACGGTGACTAATCCGCCCTGATTGTGTTTCTCCGTGATCAGCCACAGTTCCAGGCCCTCAGCGTCGGGGAATTTTCTTTCCTGCACCCATTGTTTCAGTCGCCGCGGCTGCAGGAGCAATTCGCCGAATGCATCATCGATATGCTCGTAACCCGCTTCCACCGTCCGTGTCATCCCGTCAAAACGACGGAGCTGAAAGTAGTCCTGTGACTGGCGCGAATACGAACTGAACGGAAACTCGATCAACTCGACCGGCGAAGCAATGGCCACGATCGGCTGCACAGCGACGGGAGATGCAACCGGTGCTGCCGGCGGAGCTGGTGGCCGCGGCTCGGGTTCAATCGGCGGCAGGAATATTGTCGGGATCTGGATTTCAAACAACCCGGAATCAAGGTCGATGTCTGTGTCCGCGTCCGCCGTATTCGTGACATCAACCGGCGGGTCGCCGTCGGCAGCTGTATCATCCACAACCAACAGATTCGGACGATTGGGATCTGTGGAAGAAATCGCGTTGCCGGGTACCGGTACAAACAGCGCTGAATTCTGGCGAACTGCCGTTCCGACGACCTGCATCGAAAAATGGTGGGAGACTGTGAAGTCGACATTGAAGGTCGTCACCACCGCATCCGTGAATTCCTGGAAATCCTCGAACCGGTAGACATGCGAGATCGTCCGCGTGCCGCCGTTCATGTGCAGCCCGGCCTGCAATCGGTTCGAGGTCACTTCCTGCCCGTCAGCATTGTCGCCGCGAGCGCCATCGTTGAACGGATCTCTCCAGTCGATATCGAAGCGAATGTTCTCCTCGCCGGCCGTTCCGACCTGGACGATGAAGTCGAACCGGAATTCCAGGTTCCCCAGATCCTGGACAGCAGCCGACAGGATCGGATTGCCGGACGCCGTAAAGAAGGCCGTATTCGGAACTCCCACAAAGGGCCGCGGTTCAAACAGTCGTGCCACGCCGCCGTCGGTCCGCAGTACTATGTCGTTTGCGAACTGCACTCTACCTTCGGTGGCCGCTGCTTCTTCACCGGCGTCGACGACTCCGTCGGTATTGGTATCCGGATCCGGCGCTGTGCCGTCGGAGTCGGCGACGATCACGATGGCGTCGCCGGTCGTGACAGACGAGATGCCGGCCAGAACATTTTCGTCGGTGGAGATCGTGACTCCCGTTCCGACAGTGATGTTGCCGTTCACCGTGATCAGATGAATCGTCTCGCCGGTCTGTCCATCCGGCGTCAGGTCCACGACGTCAGCGATGCTGTCTCCATCATCGTCAGCGTCTGCGTCATTCAACACTGTATCGTTGTCGATGTCAGGATCATTCGAATTCGTGATTGTGTCGCCATCGGTGTCGTCGTCTGTGATGTCCACGTTCAACGGTGAGTCAACAGATGCCCGCACGTCACGAAGGATCGTCAGGTCCAGGGTCGTGACAATCTCAATCTGAGAATCATTGCCGAGAGATCGAATTCCGTCCGTGCCGGCGAAACTGATCGTGTCCAGCAATTGAGCGCTGACACCGGACACCGTCAGCTGATCGATGTCGTTGATGCGGATCACGCCGCCCAGGGAGTCGGTGTTCACAACGGCGATGAAGTTCACATCGTTGTTATTCGTGACGACCCGGAGACTCCCCAACAGAACATCGAACCGACCATTGCCATCCACGTCGTTGATTCCGGCAACAGCATTCGCCTGCTGACGGACTCCCAGTTCGTCGGCTGTCACGACGCCGGTCAGCGACTGCGAAATGTCGCCGTGACTGATCAGCCGCACGTCGGCCAGAAACTCATCAGCAAGCACTGTTCGCCCGGCATTCACCTGCTGATTCAGGGTCAGAAATCCGCCTGCCTGCAGCAGAATATCACCGGCCGTCGTATCGCCGACACCCTGAGCCGATGCCCCACTGAACACTGTTTCGACACCGTCTGCAAGGACGAAAGAAACGCCGTCAATCAGCTGAGCTGACGCAGAACTCACGACGAGGTCGTCGACGTCGCGGAAGACGAAAGCACCGCCGTCAGATGCGTTTCGGGCGGAAATCGAATTCACATCGTTTCCGTCTCCCGTCAGGACGTTCAATCCCGCAATTGCTGAATTCTGACGGATGCCAAGCTCATCAGCACTGATGATTCCTGCCGGACTTTGCGTGATGCTTCCATTTGCGATCATTCGGACATCAGCCAGCGTTTCGTCTCCGGCAGCCCCGCGTCCGGCGTTCACTGGAGCATTCAGACTCAGAGATCCACCCGCCTGAAGGAGAATATCTCCTGCGTTTGTATCTCCCGCACCCTGCGCTGCAGCACC
>JANNGQ010001192.1:0-2680 GCA_031403975.1 Planctomycetota bacterium | reverse complement strand
CGCGTCGATCTCGATCAGGTCGAGCATACGCCCTTCGGTGATCGCCACACAGTTGGCACATTTGTCACACGGCCGCTGCTCTTCCGGCGCGGCACAGTTGAGCGCCTTGGCCAAGATGCGCGCGGAGGTGGTCTTCCCCGTGCCGCGCGGGCCGCTGAAGAGGTACGCGTGGCCGACCCGGTCTTCGCGTACGGCGTTACGCAGCGCCGTGGTGATGTGCTCTTGGCCAACCAGCTCGCTGAACACCTGGGGCCGGTACTTGCGGTACAACGACTGATACGCCATTGGCGGCGATGCTAGATCCGGCGTGGGCATGGCAACCTGCCCGAGTGCATCGACTTCTCCTCCTCCGCCACGCCAAGTCGAGTTGGGCCGATCCGGGCGTCCGCGACCACGACCGGCCGCTCAACGATCGGGGTCAGCGCGCCGCGGTCGCGATGGGTGACCACCTCCGAGCGCAGGACTGGATCCCGGACCTGGTGCTCTGCTCGTCGGCTCGGCGCACATGCGAGACGGCGGCCCTGCTTGCGCTTCCCGACGGCGTCCCGATAGAGATCGGGCACGACCTCTACCTCGCCGCCCCGGGACGGAAGAATGACCGCGTTTTCTGCGGCGTCAGGCGCTTGCCGCCCAATTCTTGAACACTTGACCACTGCTGTCTGACTCGACAGTGCGAAGGATGATAGTTCCATGCTGGCGATTAGCAAAACATGGATGGCGAAGAAGGAAGAGATCACCTCTCGAGACTGGTTCGTGGTTGACGCTGACGGTCACATCGTGGGACGGCTTGCAACAGAGATTGCGACAGTCCTGATGGGTAAACACAAACCTGGTTACACGGCCCATGTGGATACCGGCGACTGTGTGATCGTGCTGAATTGTGAACGTGTCCGGTTCACGGGTAATTCGATGCAGCACAATCGAATCCCCTATCTGACCACGAAGATGGCGAAGAAGAATTACGATCGATTCACCGGTTTTCCTGGCGGTCTGCGAAGTCGCAGTGCGGTGGAAACCTGGGAGAAACGACCGGATCAACTGCTTCGGGAAGCCGTCCGCCGAATGTTGCCGAAGAACAAGCTGGGGCGACACATGCTGAAAAAGCTCCGTCTGTTCGTGGGGACCAATCACCCGCATCAGTCGCAGCTGCCGAAGCCGTTTCCCCCGCATCTTCTGCCGCCAACGAAGCTTAAAGGCTGATGGACGCCTGGTCCCGACAATGTTTTGAACGTTTTGTTTACTTCTGCGAATGACACTTATGAGCATGGATCCATCAACAGGCACAGTCGATCAGGATATTGAGCTGGAAATGCCGTCGTCCGAGTTGCCAGAGCTCACGATCGGCGGCGGTGCTCCTGCGGCAAATGTTCCGGATCCGAATTATCGACCGACGATCCGGGGCAAGATTGATCGATTCGGCGTCGCGATGGGGACTGGTCGTCGCAAGACTTCGGTGGCTCGGGTTCGCATCAAAGAAGGTACAGGGCAGTTTGTCGTGAACGGTCGGCAGCTGGCGGAGTATCTGGTTATCCCGCGGGACCGCGATTTCGTAATGGTTCCGCTGACGGTTGTCGGCAAAGTCGGGCAGGTGGACATTTCTGTCCGGGTTGAAGGCGGTGGCACGACCGGTCAGACGGGGGCGATTGTACTTGGTGTTGCCCGGGCTCTGCAGGGAATGAATCACAGCTGGCATCATGCACTTGCGGATGCAGGACTGCTGACTCGCGATGACCGGATGGTGGAACGTAAGAAATTCGGGCTCCGCAAGGCGCGTCGCGCCTGTCAGTTCTCTAAGCGATAATCTGCTTCGCTGCATCCATCGCCGACTCCTTTCGGGTGTCGGTTTTCAACGTATCCCTGCCGGATCTCTGTCCTGCAGGGATTTTTTTTCGGTATGGTTCTTCCCATGCAGGACGCCTATCAGACTCTCATTTTTCCTGATGTGAAGCAAATGCTTCAGGAAGGTGATCTGACCGGTCTTGCGGCGTTCGCAAAGGTCGTTCATCCGGCGGCAGTGGCGGAGATTCTGGATGAACTCGAAGAAGGGCAGGTCTGGACGATTCTGGATCAGGCCGAAGTACAACTGCGAGTGGAAGTCTTTGAGTACATGTCGCTGCGGCGGCAGACTCAGCTGGTGGAATCAATTGATTCGTCCAGACTCTCGCAGCTGCTGGAGTGGATGTCGGCTGACGACCGTGTCGACCTGCTGTCGCGGATGCCGCAGGAACGACGCGAAGACGCTCTGCGATTGATTGCGAAAGCCGAACGCAATGACATCCGCAGGCTGCTGTCCTATGACGACGGCAGCGCCGGTTCGATCATGACGACGGAATACGCATCATTGCCCGCGAACATCACAGTTCGCGAGGCCCTGTCACAGCTGCGGATCCAGGCACCGAACAGTGAGACGATCTACTACGTCTACATCCTCGACGACGCCCGTCGCCTGGAAGGATTCATTTCGCTGCGGGAACTGATCCTTGCAAAACCCGAGGCACTGCTTTCAGGGCTGATGCAGAAGGACGTGATCCGTTTCCGAGTCACGGAACAGCGTGAAGTCGTGGCTCAGGAGCTGGGACGTTACAACTTCATTGCTCTGCCGATCGTGGACGATGACGACCGGCTCGTCGGGATCGTGACTCACGACGACGCACTTGACGTTGTGCAGGAAGAAGCCACG
>JANNGQ010001191.1:0-17722 GCA_031403975.1 Planctomycetota bacterium | reverse complement strand
GTGATGCAAAGTTCATAGCACGCGAATGGATATCTGCAAAGTATGATCGGCGGATGAACGCGTTGGAGCGACCAATCAAAAGCCGCCGCAGAACCGCTGACCAATGCGCCGCATATGAACCTGTCATGTACTTGAAGACCGGCGCAATCGGCAGCGGTGAGAAGTATCCTTCCAGCAGCGCCGCAACAAACAGCATTCCGCCGGCTCCCAGAGCCAGTTGCAGCGATTCGATCCCGTGGAATCTCATCGAATCCAGTCGCGTCCGCTGACCGGGCATCAGAGCACCCTGTGCCAGCACAAGTCCTCCCGCGCCGGCAATGACGATGGCCGTCAGCTCAAACGATCCGTGCGAGATGACAAAGCTGAAGAATCGCCCGGATGTGGGATTCCCGGCAGCCATGATCGACCCCAGCACGATGCCGATACTGATGCCGTTCGACAGGAGTATGAAACACGTACCGACTCCACCCAGGATTCCCAGCGCATAAGCCCTGAACGCAACTCCCGTGTTGCGGCTGATGTAGAAACCGGCCATTGTGGTGCGTTCGCTGGCGTAGCGGGCATCGGTGTCGGTGTAAAGGTCCGTCCCGTAGCTTGACAGAGCCTCATCGATGGATTCCTTTCCGGCGACGAGTTCCGCCAGGTCCGGTCGTGCATAGCCGACCCACGCTGATACCAGCAGCGGGACCATGAACAGTGCCAGCGCCAGCAGGAACGGTTTGTACCGACGTCTCAGCAGCCTTGGGAAACCGCTCGCAAAGAAATCCCAGATCGCCCACATCGACTGAGGCGGAGAGCGGTACAGAGAGTTATGCCCCTGGGCGACCAGGTCGTTCAGATACTGCTCCAGCCTGGCTCCCCATTCACGTGACTGAACCAGTGACAGGTCATAGCAGATCGATCGGTACAGCTTCGACAGACTGGCCACGTCACGACTGCCCCATTGCGACTGGCGAATCGATTTCATGCGGGACAGTAACAGTTCAAACTGCTGCCAGTCGTTTCGCCGGTCACGAATGAACTTCTCCCGGTTCATACATCCGGTCCTCCGGAAACAGACCGGGGCAGTTCGATGTCTGAGACAGTCCTGTGCCCCGATGATCTCAACGACGGCGTTCGAATAGTCGGTCGAACGTCAACGTGTTTCTCGGTTCGTTCATCCGTCCGAGCCGGTGCTTTGGCACCCGTCGGATCCTGAACAAACGTCTTCAGAACTCGCAGGATAAACTGTGTATGCCGGAATCCCTGAGTCTGAAAAAAAATATGCGGATTGCGAGGGTCCGGTGCGGGTTCCTGATAGCCGAGGCGCCTTCGCAGAGCTTCACTGAGAGGACGGGCGATCTCCTCGCGGCGGGCTTCGGAGATGATTCGATCCGTCTCAAACAATCGCTCGATCACGGCCAGCGTACGCTCGGGAACACTGAATCTCCGCGGACATTCCGCTCGATTCAGCGATTCCACTCTGGCCGTAAGTCCTCCCGCACGACTGATCCATTCTCGACGCTCGTCGACCACCATGGTGTCAAAGACAAGGTCTCCTAATCGCTGCAGCCGGCGCGTCATCAGCATCGAGATCATGCCCAACGTGTAGAACATCGGCAGCATATCTGCCGTTCGCAGGAAGTTGCGGCCAATGGCACTGGTCGCGTTGATGGGCGTTCCGTTTGTCCGGATAACTCGCAGCCCGGCGGATCTTTTTCCCGGCGTCTGGCCGTTCCACATCATTTCGAACAAGCTGCCATAAAACCAGTCCAGTAAGAAGATCGCCAGCAGAATGGACCCCGACGCAACGCCTTCACCGAACTCACTGACAGCACCCATGACTGACAAGGTAATGGCACTGACAGCGATGATCGCCGCTTTGAAGACCATATCAATCAGCCAGGCATTTGCTCGCAAGCCCGGTCCGGCGATCACAAACTGGAAGTCGACTCCTTCGGGCGTCTCCACGACCACCCGTGTATCGACTTTTCGCTGAGAAGGATCACTCATGAAAGCGTGATGCGGTAAAGTGTCTGAACCGCCGGCGTCATCAATCATTGACCGCGACAGCCCGATGCCGGAATCTCCCGGACAGCATTTTCAACATACCATTCAGCGCATTCTCAAGTTCCGGGCGAACAGTCATTACGACTGCGTCAGTGCGAAGATGCCTCCCGCCGCAGCGAGGCCCATGATAACGGCGAACACGATCTTCCAGACGCTGTACGGTCGCTGGCCCTGGACTTCTCCCGTGGCTGCGTTGATGAAGACCTGAAACGTGCGGCCCGTGTATTTGTAGGCCATTAGCCAGACCGGCAGAAGCAGGTGTTTGTAGGTGACGGCATCGTAGCGACTGTTGACGGAATGAACCCTCTGCGTGTCGCCGCCGATCCGCTGATGCACCTCCGTCAGAATCGCCGCGTCGATTCGCTGCCGTCCTTCCTTGAAGCACTCATCCAGCTCGATGTCATACGTGCGGGCCATCAGCCCGGCCAGCATCTGCTGATTGAACGATACGACTTTCAGCAACGGCCACGGTTCCAGCGACAGCATGAAGTCCCGACGAAGTCCCGTGTTGGCCAGCACCAGCACATCGTCAAAGAACCTCTGAAAACTGCCGTCGGCAGGATACCAGCGAGTCCGCCGCTCGGTCCGTCGGTTCTTGCCGCTGCCGACCGTGACGTAGTAATGCTCACCGCGCTGGCCGGTGTAGGCCGAAAACGTCATCGAGTCATACGTGAAATACGACAGATAGATGCCGTTGAATTTTCCTTCCGCGCCTTCCTTTCGAAACCGGTTCGGAGCAAACCAGCGTGAGCTGACCCACTGCTTCAGATTCTGCCGTGCGTGATCTTTTTCGATCTGGAACGGAAGGACTCCGTCGACGGGAATGCGGTTCTCTTCACACTTGTGAGCTTTCTCGAGCTGTACGGGAGAATCACAGTAGGGACACTTCGTACTGGTGAGTGTGCCGTAAAACTCGACGTTCCCGCCGCACGATTCGCAGCGCAGTTCGCGGTGCGTTGCCTGTTGCTCATCAATCGAGGGATCAGCGTCCGATGCTCGTTCCCGAGCGACCTCACGCCATTGCCGGATGTGTTCCAGCATGGCATGAAAATCCTGTTCTGTGAGGACCTCATCGGCCGTTTTCGCGATCTCTTTGACATGATTACAGAACGGACACTTCAGCGACTGCCCGCCGATATGAAATTCCAGGTCAGCTCCGCAGGATTCACAGGGGAAAATGCGGCCTTCGCCGGAATCAAAAGTTTGTCCGGCTTCGCCTGTTCGGACATCCTTGCGATGGATTTCCATCAGGCCGTTCGGATCTTCGTCCGTCGGCAGCGGCTGAGCGTCCGACGATGCGACGCGGTCGTCTGGATCAAAAACCATTGGATTTCCGACGGAAAGAATGGGCGGGCCGAATTCGGGCAGTAGCATGAACGAAACACCGGCCGGTCTGACGGCCAGCCGAAGTGGTCGGCTTCGCGCGCAGGAGTCGCCGTCTTCAGCATCTGAACTTAACTGTTCTTCACCAACTCGACGCATTAGTTTTGAAGTTGCGCAGTTCAGGCCCGGAGGGCCGACATATCCTATGCCGGTGGCGTAAGCCACCGGTATACGAGTATCAAAAACCCAAGGCCTGAAGGGCCGGCACACTGTCGCTTGTGTCGGCCCTTCAGGCCTGAATCGCTGTTATTTCTGTATTCCGGTGGCTCACGCCACCGGCTGACGATGTGCCGGGCTTCCAGCCCTGACGAAATGCGCAACTTCAAAACGCATTCGCCGGGGCGCTGTACTTATTGCTGTCCGGTCAGCATTTTCCCTCGCTGACGCGTCGGGTTGGTGAGTTCAGGATCGTTCGAGGTTTTATAGTCCGATTTGAAAAGTGGGACAGGCTTCCAGCCGGTCGTCGAACAACTCGCAAGTTGGAAGCCTGCGCCTCTTATTCCTCGAACGATCCTTATTGCAATCCACACTACTGCGGCGGAGCCGGCGGAGGTGCGGGCGGGCCGAACGACGCGGCCAGCTGAGGCACCTGACCGGCTGCGGTCCAGGACGGCATTCCCGCGGTCCAGACGAGCGTCGAGCGGTTGATCGAACCGCCTGCGATTCCACTGGCGACCTGATCGGCTGCGAACGGGCCCTGAGTCTGTCCGTTCACAGCCACATGCCACATCGTCGGCGGAGCAGGCGGCATCATCCCGGCGGCTCCCGGTCCGGCCGGAAACATGCCTGGCTGCATCATGCGACCGGCCATCGCCACACCAAGTCCCAGTCCCAGTCCGTCGGCCGCACCGCCTCCGCCGGGATTTCCGGCGGCCGCCGTCATGGCAGCGCCCATCTGGTACTGCTGGTATTTTCCGAGGTCGCCGATGACCCCGATGCTGGTCCGCGTGTCCAGCGCCTTTTCGACCGCTTCCGGAAGTGAAATGTTGACGATGATCAGCTGCGGAATCTCCAGACCGTATTCATCGTCGATTTTCTCAGCGACGGCCTTGCGGAGGACCTCTCCAAACTCGGCATACTTCCCCGCAAGATCCAGAGCAGCCGTATTGGACTTCGAAAGTGTCTCGGCAAACGTACTGCCGATCAGGGATCGCAGTAATTCTGTCACTGCATCGACACCGAACTCCTGATCCGTGCCAACCAGTTCCGTCAGCAGGGCTTTCGCGTTGACGGCTTTGACAGCGTAAGTTCCGAACGCACGAATCCGGATCGGCCCGAACTCCGGATCACGCATCATGATCGGGTTCGGCGTACCCCACTTGAGATCCGTAATCTGCTTTGTCGATATGAAATAGACTTCGGAGCGAAACGGGCTGTTGAAGCCGTATTTCCAGCCTGCGATCGTGCTCAGAATCGGCAGGTTGTCGGTCTTGAGTTCGTAGCTGCCAGGTTCGAAGACATCCGCGACCTGGCCCCGATGCACGAAGATTGCGAGCTGGCCCGGACGAACGATTAACTGAGCCCCGTTCTTGATTTCGTTCTGATATCGAGGAAACCGCCATACCAGCGTATGCCGCGAATCATCGACCCACTCGATGATGTCAATCAATTCATTCCGCAGCTTGTCAAACAATCCCATCGCGAAGGCTCCTGAAAGGGTCTCGGGCGGCAATACAAACGAATGGCGGTTCAGCACCGGATCATTCGCAAAGTTTATACACGAAGCAGCACGGTTCTCCACTCGACCGGTCGTTGTCTGGGAAAATCACCGGACGGGCTGACAGAACGCGGGAAGTGTTGTCCGGATCAAAGTGTTTTCCTGATGCAGCCCGATTCGTGAGAATTCGGAACTGATCCGGTGACTCCGAAGTCTCACGACTCCGGCTACGAACGCATTCCCTCAGGCTTCATTTCGAGAAAGCCTTTACAGCGTTGCGGACTCAGTTGAGTAACCCTCGCTGCAACATCGACTTCACAAGTTCCCTTGCCACAGGTCCTGCTGCTTTTCCGCCTGAGCCTCCATGCTCCAGAACCACCACGACAACGTATCGCGGCTTGTCGGCAGGAACGTACCCGACGAACCAGGCATGATCAGGCTTGCCGGAAGTCGTTTCGGCAGTGCCCGTCTTCCCGGCGATTGCGACACCTTGAACTCTGACGGTCCCGAAACCGGTGCCCATCGGTTCCTCGACAGCCGCTGACAACCCCTCGCGGACAGCCGTCAGAGTCTCGGCGGTCACTCCGGGAACACGACGGCGACTGGCGCGGAATGGTGAGTCATCAATTTCTATCGCCTGCCGGGCCGTTCCTTCGTCGCTCACCACTTGCGGCGTCACGAGCCAGCCTCCGTTCGAGACAAACGCCAGGAGTCGGGCCATCTGCACGGGCGTCACCGTCAGTCGGGACTGCCCGATCGCCAGTCCAAGTGCCTCGCGCTCAAAGCGGCGACGAGCGGCGTCGCCGGTGGTCCCGACAGAAGCCACGCCGGCCGACGGTACGGATCCGGACTGTTCAAACGGCAGATCAATCCCGGTCTCCCGGCCGAATTCCAACTCGTCAGTCCATTTCACCAACGGAGCAATTCCCATCCGTCGGGCCGCATCAAAGAAGTAGACGTTGCACGATTGGGCCATCGCGGAACGCAGATTCACCGTGCCGTGGCCGCGATTATGCAGACGATAAATCAGACAACGGTGCTCCTCCGGATTGCTCAGGAAACCGTGACACTCGAACGGCATTTCCGGTGTCAGGACTCCCGTTTGCAGCCCTGCGATGGCCGTCACGATCTTGAACGCCGATCCCGGCGGCAGCGCCATTCCAGTGAATCGTGAAACGAAGGGCTTGCGAGTGTCCCCGTTGACGGCCTTCCACTGAGCATTGCTTCCTTCTGTGAACATCGACAGATCAAATTCCGGAGCACTTGCTGCCGCAGCAATACGACCGCTGTCCGCTTCCATGATCACGACCGAACCGCCGACGGGAATGTGCTGCGGCTCGGGCGGTTTCAGAAGATCGGGCTCACCAGAAAATCCAGGCTCTTCGGATGCAGGCAGAACCAGGATCGTACGTTCAGCATCGCCGAGCGATTCCGCAAGAAGCTGTTCGGCAAGAGCCTGCAATTCAACATCGATCGTCAGGACGACGTCCTGACCGCTCACGGGGTTGCGAGTGATTTCCGATGAAACAATGCGTTGCCGACGGTCACGAACGATGCGTCGCAAACCAGGAATGCCGCTCAGTTTCCGGTTGTAGCTCTTTTCCACACCGAATCGACCGATGCAAACCGAGCCATCCATCATCTGAGCGTCGTCTGTCTCAGTTCTGTCCTCGTCCGTCAGTTTTGTGCGAGCACCCGTGAGATGCACGGCGAGGTCAGAAGCAAGATACGTCCGGCGGCTCTCGGCGAGGATTCGCACACCCGGAAACCTCTCTGGGTGTTCACTGATCGTGGCGGCCACCTCGAATGACACGCTGTCCACGACGGTATGCCAGGATTCTTCCTCTTTCACGATGACACGAGTTGGTTCCTCACGCTGCGGCGGAGTGGTCAATGTCTCGCGGATCCAGGCCGCCCAGCTCATCAGCAATCCCGGAGACTCTTCATCTCTTTCGTCCGCTGTTGCATCCGTCCCCGAAACCCGCCGGTTGACGGAATCGCTGATCTTCTGAATCCGCTGCTCAGTCCGTTCGCATCGAGCTGTCAATTCGGCCTCTGACGTGTTCGTCACTTCTGCCACGGCACGTTGCATCGTTTCCCGCTCATCAAGAATCTGCTGCCTGGTGTTTTCGAGCAGCCGAGCGTCTTTACGTTCGTCGCGGCTGAGTCGTTGCCGGATCTGCAGTTTCAGCCATCCCTCGTCGGCCGTTTTCTGCATCCATCGAAAATGCAGCTGCACGTTGTATTGGTCCCGATCGACGGCAAGCTCCTTCGAGCCCGCGAGGATTCGGCCGTCGCGGGCTGGGATCAGTTCTTCTTCGACAGTCGTCGCTGAGAGCGACGAAAGATAGTCGGCAGGCAGCTGCGTCTGTACCCAGGCCAGCCTTCCGACGACGACGATGGCCGCCGCTGTGAACAATCCCCCGATCAGCCATAGTCGCAGCGGACTTCCCGGTACTATGAACTCTCCATGTTCATCGACCGGCGCGAAAATCGAGTTTTGCAGCGAGTTCAGCATCCGACCGGGATTCTACTCGCGCGGCGACAGATCGCCCAGACTTGAATCCGTTCATGTCTGCAGTCGCGATGTCAGCGCTACCCCGCACCGCTGACTAAATCCACGCCATTGGAGCCTTCCCCGAATGGCCCGCGGGACTGTGCGCGAGTCTCGATCACGTTTCGAGTGCAGCTTCAAGTGTCGCCAAAGTGGTGCAAAAGCCGTTACACCACTGGGTCAGCCCATGCCTCAAAATGGCAGACATTCGCGGCGGTGCAACACACCGACTTTCAGCGTTCCACCAAAATCCGGGGAAGTGACTGTTGCTCCAGCCATGACGATCATTCCCATTGGAAATGGCCTCCAGGACAGGTCTTCGCCGCCCAACAGCGTCGCCATCTTTCTCACCAGGATTTCTGGTGGCAAATGGATGCCGAACAGGAGACATGTAAAGGACACACCGTAAACCGCTCCAGCAGCGATCTCAAACGCGAGATAAGTCCCGCAGATTTCATCGGCACTCAGACTCGCACCTGCCATCGGAAACTTCCCGATGAATCCAGGGCTGGGAAATCCCGGGAATGAAACAGAAGCGCTAAATGGCGCTAATGAAAGTCCCAGACCACCTCCGGCACCATAGTACCACGTTGACTCAGGATCCCTTTCTCGCTTAGCCTCGATCGACACGACGTGTGCGTTGAAAAACTCAAATCCGTTCAAGTCCGCTCCATCTGACCCCTTGAATGACCACTCAGTCACAGGGCAGGCCATCGCTTTCAGCCAAACGAGGAATTTCCGTAAACTGCTGGGATCCACCCTTTTGCCGCGCTTAACGGGCCTTGCCGGCTTCGCCCAGTTCCGTTTCACAGGGGTGCCGCGTTTTTCCATCCAGTTGAAATACGTCGGCTCGTGGATCAGGTATTCGCCGGTCGTGATTCGGTCTGGGTCGTCGATTTCCTTAATGCCGCTGATCTTGTCGAATGGAGAATTGAATGCGGGACTCGGGCGGACGAACACGTCCAGCGTGTCGTAGTCACCGTACAGAGCCCAGGAATACTTGCTGAGCCAGTCGTCTTTCCTGACCAGAATCTTGCCATCCTCGGCAATCGTTACGCCGTGAGAGTCTCGCGTGAAAGTACCCGGGCCGACCGGCGTCGCTGTGTTGGTGGTGACCATTTTCGTACCCTTTGAGATATCAGAATGTGGGGGTTAATCGCCGGAGGCTTCAGAGGCTCGCCTCCAATAACTCAGGTATCCAGGCGGAGAAGAAACCTTTCACGGAATTCCGGGATTTCGAGGCACTAACGAAAACAGCGATGAGACGCCGGGGAATCTCATCGCTGCCGGATGGCCACAGAGCAGATTCGGCATCGCACAGCGAACCGATCCGCGGCGAGAGGATTCCAGCGACCGTCCGTCTATCGGGTTTTCCCGCTCGGCCCGATCAATCCCGGATCTGCACCACAATGTTCAGGCACTGTTCCGGATGGATTGCGAAATTCATGCAGGACTTCGGGCATGACATCCGACGTTCCCAGCGGAAGAATCTCGGCAACAACGGAGTTTGTCCCCGCCAGCGCCCACAAGGACAGCCAATCGTCAAGGCTGCTGAGATTGCTCGGGTACGGCCGCGAGGGCTGCGCAAACCGTCTTGCTGTCAGGTACGCAATGCCTTTCTCGTGGACGCATCGCTGTTCACTCACCTGGATGAGCTTCTTCAGCACACTGAACTCGCCTGCTGATCCCTGAATCGCCTTCTGATATCGGGGCATCGCAACAATGGCGGTCAGCTCATCGACATTAAGGACCGAGTCACGAAGCGAAACTGTCAACGGATCGTCGGCGACGTCCACCACAAAGATGTTGAACATTTTCTCTGTGTCAAACGAGCAACGACTGATTTCAAGGTTCGGCGAACCAGTCGCCTGTATTCGCCCAAACATGGGTGAAAGGCTGATCGCGGTGCCTCCTCGGAACCAGCAATTGCGAATCTCCACTTTCGTATTGAACAGGAACCAGGCAACACAGTGGCCGATCGCATCAATACGCGAATCACTGACCGTCAAAGAGGCTCTGCCGACTCCCAGAGCGACGGCTCGATCCCCGCTGACGATCGAGCAGTGGATGACCGAATTTGCTCCATCGCGGAAACTGATCACTGCAGACTGACCGATCTCATCGATCTGAAAGCTCTTCGGTCCCGCGACTGGCCAGTGAATACTCAGACCCTTCGCATGAAGTCCGCTGCTGCTGACAAGGAAACTGTGGGGAGCAGAAGACGCGGAACTCTCGGGACGAAAAACCGGGGTATATCCGTCGGCTGCGCGAATCGTCAGATTCCTGGCTGAGACGGTGATTGTGCCGGAATAAAAAGGCCCATTGCCTTCAATGGTGATCGTATCGTCGTCAACTGCGGCGGCGACAGCCGCTGCGAGAGAATCAAAACGACGATTCGAATTCAGGAGGACAAAACATTCATTTGGTGCTGGTACCGGTTTTCCACGCGGATCACTCGCCGCGCCGGACACCGGCTCGGGCGCCTGTGCGACTTGAGAAATGTCACGTCGTTTCAGCATTCCCGAACGTCGGCGAAAGACAATCAGTCCGACAACAATTGTCGCGATCATCGCAACGACAATTGTCCACTGAATGCGCTGCCGGATCGTCAGCTTCATCACGCTCCGCACGACGGAAACGGTCTTGTCTCCCGACTTGAACTCGACCAGCA
Source organism: Planctomycetota bacterium (assembly GCA_031403975.1). GTDB lineage: Bacteria > Planctomycetota > Planctomycetia > Planctomycetales > Planctomycetaceae > SXXK01. Next base: position 7,408 of record JANNGQ010001191.1, on the reverse strand, counting down.
GTTCCTGTGCTGACGCCGGGCGATCCTCTCTGGATTTCGACAGGAGCCGGTTCACCGCCGCACAGAACCATGCGGGCAGATCCGGGCGGATCTCGCTCAGAGGCGATGGAGAGAATGTTCTGATTCGATCCATGACGACATAGGGATCGTCTGCCAGAAAAGGGTTGTGGCCCGTGGCTGAGGTGTAAAGAACGATTCCCAGACTGAATAAGTCACTGCGACCATCGAGTTCCTCACCGCGAGTCTGTTCCGGAGACATGTACGCAGGCGTCCCGGCTACGATTCCCTCCTGAGTCAGCATGGTCGACCCGCTCCGTCTCGCGAGCCCGAAGTCAGCAATCCGGGCGATGGCAGCCGAGTCGTCCAGCAGAATGTTGTCGGGCTTCAGGTCGCGGTGCACGATGCCGTGAAAGTGTGCCGCCGAAAGTCCTCGAGCCAATTGAAGTGCGAGCCGCAGAATGTCATCGACGTGCAGTCGGGGTTGTCGTGCAAGCCGTTGAGCCAGCGACTCACCCGCGACAAACTGCTGCACAAGAATCGGCGAATCCCGTACATGGGCGATGCCATAGATCGATACGATGTTCTCGTGCTGAAGCTGAGCAGCGGCCTGGGCTTCTCGCAAAAGTCGCTCCGTCGCGGAACCGCTGCCGACCAGATGCGGCGAGACGACTTTCAGACAGACCTTGCGATCGAGCTGCTTGTCGTAGCCCTCAAAAACCTGTCCCATCGCACCCTGCCCCAGCAGCCGGCGGACTTCAATATGGTCCACCACACTGCCTGCAGCAAGCAGCGGAGATTCCTGCCTGCCAGCAGAAACAAATCCTTCATCCGGCCGGCTGAGTTCCCGAGGCTCCAGCAGTTCTCGCTTTAGACCGTCTATCGCCTGCTGCAGATGAAGCGTGTTGCCGGGAAGTGGCTGGCGCAGTGCAGATCCGGACGCTTTGATCTCTGTAAAACCGGAGAGTTGTTCGAGTCGCTCTCGAAGTTCACTTGAAGATTCCAGTTCCCGTTCGACAGATCGCAGAATCTCAACGGAAGTCGTCCCCGCGATCACGGCTTTCAGGATCTCATCACTGAATTCAGGCACGAGTCAGTCCATTTGCTCGATCAGAACAACCTCTTCACGAATCCGTGCGGTCACGCGTGACCTTGCAATGTACACGGCTCCCACAGACATACTCAATGAATCCGCCGCATGTTCGACAGACTGTTCATCGACAACGGTCCTCCAGAACGCCTGCCATGTCTTGTCTTGAAACTGCGGACGAACCTTTCCCACGGCCAGCTGAAACAGCCGCAACTGGTGCTCGCGTTCGTCATCGTCGTCACATTGCGGAGCGGCCTGCTGGCTGAGCAACTCCTGAAACTGACTGCCACCAGTCCCCTCGTTGCGCTTGTTCTTACGGTTCAGTTTAAAAATCTCATTTCGAGCGACCGTGAGCAGCCAACCGCGAAACGATCCTTTGTTGCGGTCATAATCCAGTCGTCCAATCGATCGAACCACGTTTCGCAGGATGTCCTGTGAAAGGTCCGCCGCATCCGAATCCTGCAGTCCGTGACGCCGGGCATAGGAATCAAGCAATGGCGCATACAGATCCACAAACTCCACCCAGGCGTGAAAGTTCGAGGCATCACGAATCCGAACGAGCAGGCTCGCGCGCGTCTGCAGGGAATCCATAGGTCACTGTTGGTGGAAGTGTGCTCTGGCAATGCTCACAGAAACAACAACCCCGGCCGCTCTCCTCCGGTTCGTCGACCTTTCAAAAGGTCATGCCGGGCAGTGTATCACGGATCGTTCATGGATCCGTGGCGTAGGCTTCCAGCCTACGAGTTCTTCGACGACCGGCTGGAAGCCAGTCCCACGTTTCAAAGACGACCGGCTGGAAGCCAGTCTCACTTGGCGAAGCCTCAGAAGCCCGGCTTTTTTAAAAAGCCGGGCTTCTGACTCCCCGGGATTCTACTCGCGCGGCGACAGATCGCCCAGACATGGCTCCGTCCGGGCCGGCAGTCGCGTTGCGGGCTGGCTCTCTCGACGACGACTGCCGCCACTACCGCCTTCCACGATGCGCGACGTGACCGTGGAGTCGTCATTGGCATTGACCGGGATTCCCGCGTTGGCTTGAGGAAAAACTCCACTCACCTCTGAACTCGCCAGAGTGATTTCCGGCCTTGGCATTGCGATCGGTGGAGAGGCTGTTGCGATTCCGTTGGCTCTCACGGATTGCGGGGCCGTAGTACCCTGCGCATCGGATCGCACCTGGCTGATCCAGTTTCTGACGGCTCCACGAGTCGTTCTGACTGCCGAGCGACGCCCCGGAAGGGCAAGCAACGCAAAAAGCCTCAGACATCCCGAGGCCACGAAGACGAACAGGTAAGCGTCGTGATTTCGACCGAGCGAATTCAGAATCAGAGCCCCGATCAGTGTCCCGGCCACCATTGCTGCCGAGTTGCCAAGATTGTACAGAGTCAACATCGCGACTCGACGTTCACCTGGAATCTGTCCGAAGAACTGCAGCAGCATCGCCAGTTCGTAACAGCCCCAGACGAGACCGCTCAGAATCTGCAGGCAGGCCAGAAACCACACGTCCTGTGCCACAAACCACAGCGCGCTGATCGGAACGATCCCGACACTGCCGACCCACAATAACCGGTCGGCCCCCCAGCGATCTGCAAATCGTCCGGCCCACGGCAGCGAAAGCATCTTGCCGATGAACCCCAGCGACAACAGTCCCATGTAGTCGACCCACGACAACTTCAGAACTTTCAGCATGAACGGATTGAAGTAGGGCCCGGACACGTGCACGGCGATCTGAACGATCATCAGAAACGACACGAGTCGACCGGCCGGTCCCGGGCGACGGATCATCTGCAGCATGGCTGACAGCCGGTCTCCGAATGATGAACGATCAGCCGCAACGTCATCAGGATCCCGTGCAAATCCAAGGGAATACTTGCCTGCCGTGTGAACCGCTTCCGTGTGACGAGCCAGCATGGCGGCTGAAACAAAGCGTCCGATTGCTCCAACGCCGAACAGAATGGCAAACACCGCGACCGTCATCTCGTGTGCCACCGACCATCGAAGCAGCAGCCCTCCCGAGATCAGGCCAAAAAGTACGCCCACATGACTCAGTCGGCTGCGGCGGGCGAAGAAGCCGCTGCGGATCCGGCGCGGCACAAGCTGCTCGACCCAGGTATTCCATGCAGGCCCTGTCGCCAGTCCTGCGGCCCAGTACAATGTGGCCGGAATGTACACGGCCCAGGCCGGTACATGCGGAAGCAACGCCATGCCCATCAGCATCAGCATGCTGCAGGCCTGAAGTGATGCTGTCGTAACGACGAACCGGCGATAGGACTTCAGTTTCTGCAGCACCAGCGGAGCAAGCAGCTGCAGCATGCTCCCCAACAGGACGGGTACCGTGGCGATCATCGCCGCGTTCATTTCTCCCAGCCCGCGAGCCAGCATGAATGCCGGCAGATACGCTTCGCCGATGCCGACCATTACGCTGAACGAGAATCCGTCCGCGTTCATGGCCTTCAGATTCCGCCGCAGTGCTTTTCGGCGAGGTACAGTTCGAGTCTGCATGATCATGGGTGAAAGGAGTCGGGAGTCGGGAGTCGGGAGTCGGGAGTCGGGATCGCAGGGCCGTGGCAGGCACCGGAACGGACACATTCCGACACAAGGTGGTTCCCAGTTTACGCCGCCAGGTCAACCAATCTGCCAAAGTGAGCTGATCCGTTGATGATTCAGATTATCGACCGGAACGGGCGGGATTTGCAGTCATCGTGCGGTCGTCGGTGTCGAAGTGCCCCACCCCCGGATTGGTATCCGAGTCAATTCTGACTGGCAACGATTTTCTCCGAAGTTTGAAGGTGCTGCGTTTTCTTCCTGAGAGATGGAATACGCCTGATGCTGCACGGATGCCGAAACGGATCGGCAATCAGCCGTTTCTGCCGGATGTCAGCATTGGAACGCCGACCTATGTGCGGCGAATGCCGGTCACGTTGACGCCGCTTCCGATGAGCAGATTGTGGTCGTAGGCCCAGGAGTAATATCGACCTGACTTTTCCGGTGGAAGGACCGTCAGATGCGCAAATCCGGCTTCCTGAAACCACATGCTGAGTTCTTCAACCGTATGATGCTGCTGATATTTCGGAGCCCACCAGTCGAAAGTATCGCAGACACGGTTTTCGTAATTCGGGTGAGCACTGAAGTTCACAATCTTATTGAGTGACCGGTTGATTCCCGGAATGCCGCCCAACACAGCACCAAGATGACAGAACGGCATGAGTAATGTTCGCGGCAGTCGACTTGAGATCCAGCGCAGGCCGCTGTTGATCAATTCCTGCCACCATTGATTGCGGCGATACAGCCAGACCGAGTAGCGTCCGCCCGGCTTCACAATTCCTGCGACCGCGTCAAACACGGCGCGAGGGTCGGGATCGTGATGCATCACGCCGATGGAAAACACAACGTCGAAGGAAGCCGGTTCCAGCGGAAGTTGTTTCAGGTCGGCCTGTAGAAAACTTGTGTTTGTCAGGTGATGGCACAGCTGCCGGGCTTTGTCCACGGCTCTTGTATGGTCAGCACCGATCACCGCAGCTCCGGCTTCGCCGCAGATCTTTGCATACCGTCCGCCGCCGCAACCGGCATCCAGAACTCGCAGTCCGTGCAGACGACTTAGAGCTATTCCGGTCTTGGCAGTAAACGTAGCGCGGTCTTCATCGTCCTGGACGACCTCGAACTTCGTCCATTGGTGACCAAAGCTCTCAAGATGCTCATCGCTGACAAACCGGGGGATGCCGTCGATGATCCTCGCCGCTGCATTTCCGTCGGCCGTCCGAAGCAACTGCTGTGAGTCCGAAAGCTGCAGCATCCCACCTGTGACGGGATCGCGGAGCTGCTGCACAAACTCAGGATCGATTGATTGCGGCCGATCAGACATTCGTCAGAACTCTGTTTCCGTCAGATCTTCGGAAAGCTCTGCATTCGGAATGACTCGAAAGAACCCCGATCCGGCATTCAGGGCAACACCGATCTCAGGCAACAGCAGACTGTCCGTGTGCCGTCGTTCATTCGATTGAAACTCACCGGTGCCGAGAAACTGAAGGCGCATGATGGCTGACTGAATCCATTCGCCGAAAACGGATAATCGGATTTCACGGCCAGTCAGTATCGCAGCGATCCACGGCCTCCGCCACTCTGCCAAATCACTGAGCAACTGTCTTCCTGAATGGAATGGACCTGTTCGAGCGTCCAATTCCGGAGAAGACTGGTGAAAGGTGTTTTGAACCGCTAATGAACGCTGATCGACGCTAATAAATCGCAGGTCGTCATAGAGACGGGCGAATCACTTGAATCAGCGCCAGTTCTGTTCTCATTAGCGTTCATTAGCGGTTCAACCTCGTTCACTTTCAGGAGCCGACACAATGACTGATTCATCACCTTTCTCGCAGGAAGGATTCGACCTCATGGCAGCAGCGTTTGAAGTTCATAATCTGCAGGGTGGCGGACTCGTGGAGGAGATTTATCAGGAGTCTCTGGAGATTGAGTTGCAGCTTCGGGGAATCGTTTTCAATTCCAGGCCAGAGATTCAGACCTTCTACAAAGGGCAAACTCTGAAGAGGCGCTTCGTTCCGGATCTTGTTGTTCTGGATCGGCTTGTCGTTGAGCTGAAGTCCGTAAAGTCACTGCTGCCCGAGCATGAGGCTCAGCTGATGAACTACATGCGGATTACTCGGCAGCCAGTCGGTTATCTGATCAACTTCGGCCCGATCGGAAAAGTCGAATGGAAACGTTTTGTGCTGTCGGAATTCGTATGAGATACGAACCGTCATCATCCTGAACTGCAAAACATGGAACCGCTGATGAACGCTGATAGACGCTAATGAGGAAAAGTCAGCAGACGTTTTTAGAGAACCGACCGCCCCTCCCATCCGGCGATTCATCAGCGTTCATTAGCGTTCATTAGCGGTTCGTGCAACGCCCTTGTCTCTGAATCACTGAACATTGCCGTGTTGGCAGCGACCGCGGGTTCAACGAACGGATCAGCTCCTGATGATTGCGTTCGCAACAGTGTCCTTGAGCAGTCTTGCCGATGGATTCCCGTCGGAGAATCGCATGGGACGACCGATCGGCGTCATTATTTCTTTGCCAGGATCAATTCCCATGACAGCCATGATGGTGGCGTAGAGCTCCGGCACGAGCACCGGGTCTTCGGGAGCGGCCGTCTTGCCGTCGAGGATGTTGTGCGGAGTCGAACCGATCACCGTGCCTTCGCGGAAACCGCCGCCGGCGATCATGCACGAAAACCAGTTCGGCCAGTGGTCGCGCCCACCGGCCGGATTGATCTGAGGAGTCCGACCGAACTCACTGATGCACAACACAATTGTCGAGTCGAGCAGGTCACGGTCCCGCAGTTCTTTCAACAGCGTGGCAATCGCTGGGTCAAGGATTCTGGCCTGCGTGAATTGCCCCTCATGATTCGACACATGTGTGTCAAAACCCGACAGATTGACTTCGACCGACCGCACTCCGACTTCGACCAGTCGCCGGGCCACAAGGCAGCCTCGCCCGAAAGATGTGTTTCCGTATGCTGCTTTCACAGATGACGATTCGTCGTCAATGCGGAATGCCTTGAGCTGATCGGACGTCATCATTTCCAGGGCTCGATCGAGCGTGTTCTGGTGCAGCGTTCCCTTTGCACCGAACTGTCTTCGCTGTTCAAACTGCCGACTGACGACGCTCAGACCCTGCAGTCGATCTGTCTGTCGTTCCTTTGTGACCTCGGCAGATAGATTGGCCAGATCCTCGCCCGGATTGAAAACTCGAAACGCATCCCACTGATTTCCCAGGTAACCGCCTTCCGGCACGATTCGATCCGATGCGAGCGCCACATGCTGAGGAATCTCGATGCGGGCGTCAGGCAGTTCGTGCGCAGCGATGGCTCCCAGCGTCGGATATTTCAGAGTCGGCTCGGGGCGGTAACCGGTCTTCACGAACATGGAGCCCCGCTCGTGGTCCCCTTCCTTCGACGTAAGCGATCGGATCAGCAAACACGACGCCATCTGTTCCGCCAATTGTGGCAGCATTTCCGAGATGCGGACGTCCTTTGCCGTCGTCGCGATGTCCTTGACTTCGCCGCCGGAAGGAGTCCCCGGATGGGGGTCCCATGTTTCGAGCTGGCTCATCCCGCCATTCATCCAGAGCGTAATCAGAGACTTCGGACGTTCATCCCGTCGTCGTGAAGCGGCTCGTGCGGACATTCCCGGCATGGACAGAGTAACACCGCAGGCCGACAGAAACTGCAGCAAGTGGCGGCGTGAAAGGAGATTTGTGGAAGGCATGAGTTCAACCCTGATGTTCATTGGTGAGCCGGGCGGCGACAGCCCCCGGTCGTCCGGCGTCGTG
>JANNGQ010001190.1:0-3443 GCA_031403975.1 Planctomycetota bacterium | reverse complement strand
GTGTCTCGAAGGTCTGACCGGCGTCGAACATCTGCCGCATCAGATTGAAACCGTTCGAAAAGTCATGAGACGATTTCGCGGACGAGTGCTGCTGGCGGATGAGGTGGGTCTGGGGAAGACGATCGAGGCGTGCCTGCTGTTGCGTGAGTACTTGCTGCGTCGGATGGTTCGGCGAGTCCTGATTCTGGTTCCCAATCCGCTGGTCAGTCAGTGGCGTGAGGAATTGTCCGGAAAGTTTCATCTCGACTTTACGGTGCCGCCGCGAACATCGACCAGCAATCGCAATGAGTACTGGGAGAAACACGACCGTCTGCTGGTTTCCACGTCGTTCGCCCGCGCGGGCCGCAGACCCGAGGCCATTGCCAGCGCGCAATCGGATCAGGTGATAGTCGACGAAGCGCACCACTGTCGCAACCGGAGCACGAAACTGTGGAAGCTCATCAATTCGCTGAACCGGCGACACATGTTTCTGCTGACCGCCACGCCCGTGCAGAATAATCTGGTCGAGTTGTACAGTCTGCTGACGCTGCTGGAACCCGGTCATCTCAAAACTGAAGCTGACTTCAAGCGACAGTTCGTGACTCGCGGCAATCCCAGAGACCCTCGCAACCGGCATCACCTGCGGGAGCTGCTCGGCGAGGTCATGATCCGCAACACGCGGAGCCTGGTGCAGATCAACCTGCCGCCACGCTACGCGCAAACCATTCTCGCCACACCTCGCGACGAGGAGTCGCAGTTGATGAAGGATGTTCAGCAATACCTTCGCAACGTGCTGGCAGCGACTGCGACTCACACGCCGAAAAGTGATGAGTCTCAGCTCGGTGAGGACTTCGCCGACGATTGCGAAAGCAGGTCCATTCTGCCGGAAAGGACTTCCGCCGACGGCGGAGACACGCGGCGTTGCATGGACGAGCGACGGCCGGTTGAAGAACCAGGTACCGCTGAGGTCGCGGCGAGCCGTGAAGCCCTGCCCGGCAGGCAGGACTTACAAGAACGGCTGCCCGGCAGGCAGGACATTCCAGCGACAAAACAACGGTCGTCAGGAATGCTGTTCGACAACGAACCTGAAGACGAAAATCTGTTAGAGAGTCCGATGTTTTCCGTAGGACGGGCTTCTCAGCCCGTCCCGGAATCTGCGCAACTGGACGGGCTGAGAAGCCCGTCCTGCGAGGGTCACGAACTTGATGACTCTGTCGATCCCGATGCGCACTGCGACACTCCATCGTCCGCATCGCCCGGCATTTCGCGCATGCGGCTTCACGCGATTCTGACGTCACTGGGAAGTCACCCGGCAACCGTCGCTGCCGCACTTCAGCCGCTGGCGGAATCCGACGACCGAGCTCGCTTGCTGTGCGAACGAGCAAGCCGACTCAGGCTCTCAGCAAAGGACGAGAAATTCCTTCAGCTGCTGACGGACAGTCAGGGACACAAGGTGCTTGTGTTTGTGGGATTGATCCGCACTTTGCACCGGATTCAGGATCTGCTGAACGAGAACGGGATTGAGTATTCGACGTTTTCGGGCGAACAGTCGGCTGCCGAAAAAGACGCGGCTGTCGAACAACTGAAAACGACCGTCAACGTGATGCTCTGCACGGAATCCGGCGGCGAAGGCCGCAACCTGCAATTCGCGGATACTCTGATCAACTACGACCTGCCGTGGAACCCAATGAAGATCGAACAACGGATCGGACGGATTCATCGCTTCGGACAGACTCAGGACGTGTTCATTTTCAATCTGTGCACGGCGGGGACTGTTGAGTCACGGATCTTGAGACTGCTGAACGACAAGATCCGGATGTTTGAGCTGGTCGTGGGCGAAGTTGGCTCGATTCTTGGTAACCTGAATGAAGGCCAGGAGTTCGAGTCGGTGGTGCTGCAGCTTTGGCAGAAGGCGCACGACGATCGACAGCTCGATGCGGACTTCGAATCGCTGGGCGACACGCTGCTCGCAGCTCAGAGTGAATATCTCGACGCAAAGAATCTGGATGAGGCGTTGTTCGGCGAGGACTACGAATGAGTCGTGCGACCGTTGAATCACAGCTTGCCGATTTTGCCACAGCGTTGATCGAGAATTCCGGAGGCATTATTGACTGGCAGCCGGACGGTGTCCGTGCCACTGCCATCGTGCCCACGGAACTCGCCGAAAGCCTCGGCCAGCACGACGACACGTTCATCGTCCAGAGCCAACCGACAGAAGCTGGGCTGACGCTGTCACTGGGCGGAGAATTCGTGGACCTTGCGGCGCGGGCGCTGAGGCATTTTGTGCCCGCCGTCGGCGCATTTGCCGTCGCTGACCTGCCCGTCCGCAAGACCGAATTCGCCGCTGCCGTGGAATCTTCGTTTGGCTGGCAGAATGCTCGGGCGAAAGTGCTGGATGGCCATGTGGAGACGGTGCCGTATCACACCTGGTGGTTTCTGGCAACGTTGCAATCGGAAGAGACGTGGGAATCGCTTATTCCCGTCACGCTGAATGCCCGATCCGGTGTCCCGGTGCCGCTGTCCGGACTGCTGGACCTCGATGCGCTCAGACTGAAGGCGGAACCACTGGCCACAGCGGACTCCACACTGGAACTCGCCACACGAGTTGTCGAGGCCGAGACACTTCGGATGGCCGCTTCATTCATGCAGCGAGTTGACACCAGGCGGGAACGCGACCGCAAACGATTGCTGGATTACTATCGAGCACTCCAGCGTGAAGGATCAGTACCCAACCGCCGGACGAAAACCGCACCGACGTCCGACGAAATCGAATCACGCACCAAAGCTGTGAAGCTCGAACTGCAGCGAAAGCTGAGCGAACTGGATGAGCGTTACATGTTCAGCGCGGTCCTGCGCCCGGTTGCACTCGCCGAATTCCACATCCCGGCTGTCGCCATTGATGTGGAAATCCAGCGCAAGACTCAGAAACGAACCTTTCGAGTCTTCTGGAATGCACTGCTCAGGCAGATGGAGCCGATGACCTGCAGTTGCTGTCATCGCTGTTCCTGGAATCTCTGGTTCACCAATGACCTGGTTGATCCGTTATGTCCGGGGTGCCATGACGAAAAGTCCGCGACCAAAACGTAGCCCTCACGCTCCGCGTGATGAGCCTCGGTCTCACCGACCGCGAAGCATCGATCTTTCCGCCGATCACAATCGAGATCAAGGCTCATCACGCGGAGCGTGAGGGCTACTTTGCAGGACAAGCGTCGCCGTGGCTTCGCTGACGACCTGCACGTCGTCGTCCATCATGCCGACGGCCCGGAATCGCAATGGAACGGTTGACGGTCGCGGCATCTGCCCGGAGACCTGAATGGCCATGTCGGCGCTGTATTCGCTGGTGCCGATTGTCATGGCATCAGCTGATATTCCCGGAGGCGGATCGACGAGACGAACCTGCATAGGGCCAGTGAAATTCGGTGTGCGGTCAAGAATGAGAGGACAGACGACCGGCTCCAGGCCAC
>JANNGQ010001189.1:0-2602 GCA_031403975.1 Planctomycetota bacterium | reverse complement strand
CTTAATTCGCAAAAGTGCAGGTGACGTCGTGAGACTTCGGGCCGGAACTCTCACGAGTTCCGCTGCACCGATTCTGGAACGCTCCGGGGCTGATCAAGAATGCCGCACCGCATCTCACGACGAAGAGTGCTTTTGGCTGCTGCTGCGGCGGCGGCGGTATCGAGTACCGGGCGCGGACTGCGCGGCGATGAAGTCATCGAGTCAGTGGAAAAACAGATTGATGCGGGAATCCGCCGAGCACTGTCCTGGCTGGCGTCCGAGCAGCAGGTTTCAGGGGCCTGGATGACGAATGATTTCGGCGAATCGACGGCGACGACGGCACTCGCCATTATGGCGTTCCTTGCGGGAGGTCATGTTCCGGAAGAAGGGCCGTATGGTCAGCGCATCACTCGGGGCGTTGGCTGGCTGCTGGCACAACAGCAGCGAAACGGTCTGCTCGTCGGGAAAGAAAGCAGCCACGGTCCGATGTACAGTCACGGCATCGCAACGCTGATGCTGGCCGAAGTCATCGGAATGGTGGACCCGAGTCAGGCGGACCGTTGCCGGGAGGTACTTCAGAACGCTATCAAGCTGATCGTGGATGCGCAGAACTTTCCGAAGCCACCGGATCACGATGGTGGCTGGCGGTATCAGCCGACCAGCAGTGACGCGGATCTCAGCGTCACTGCGTGGCAGTTGCTGGCACTGCGGGCGGCCAAGGACATCGGCTGCGACGTGCCGGCGGAGAACATTGACCGCGCCGTGGCGTATGTTCGGCGCCTGCATGTGAAACACGACGGCGGATTCGGTTACATGGTCGGCCACGGCAGTACAGTGACCCGGGCTGGTACCGGTATCGTGGCGCTGGAAGTCTGCGGCGAACATCGCACAGAAGAAACGCTGGCCGCTGCAAGAATGATTCTGTCGCGGCCTCTGACAAAAGATGAACACTACTTTTACTATGGCGTGTATTATGTGACCGTCGGCATGTTCAAAGTGGGCGGCGAGGAATGGCAGCAGTCGCGTGAATCGCTCTATCGGACCACTCTGGAATTGCAGAAGCCGGCGGGATACTGGAATCCGGAAGACGGAACCGAGAAGCAGGCCGGGAAAGTCTATTCAACATCTCTCTGCGTCCTTGCTCTGGCGATCGAATACGGCTATCTGCCGATCTATCAGAGATAACAACAGTGGAATCATAGAACGCATGAATCGGCTGATTCAGGAAACACGATCCGGGCTCTACTGCGAAGCCGGGGATTTCTACGTCGATCCGTCGCGGCGAGTCCCGCGGGCCGTGATCACTCATGCCCACGCAGATCATGCGCGACCGGGATCAACAAGATACCTGGCCACCCGTGAAGGCCGACGGATTCTGAGGACTCGCCTTGGACCGTCTGCGGTAATCGACACGCTGACTTACGGTGAGCCGCATATCATCAACGGAGTCACGATCTCCCTTCATCCCGCAGGGCATATTCTGGGATCGGCTCAGGTGCGGATTGAGCATCGCGGTGAAGTGTGGGTCGTCAGTGGTGACTACAAGATCGAGCCGGATCCGACGTGTGCGACGTTCGAGCATGTTCGCTGTCACACTTTCATCACGGAATGCACGTTCGGGATGCCCGTCTATCGCTGGCCGGCTCAGCAGCAGATCTTCGATGACATCAATCACTGGTGGAAACAGTGTCGCGATACCGATCAGGCGGCGATTGTGTTCGCATATTCACTGGGCAAGGCTCAACGGTTGATTGCCGGTGTCGATTCGTCCATTGGAGCGATTTACTGTCATCCGTCGGTCGAATCGCTTAACCAGGACTATCGCGCCAGCGGCATTGACCTGCCGGAAACCTGGCTCCCCAGTCAGGCACCAGCCAGAAAAAGCTGGGGCGGAGTGCTCGTCGTGGCGCCGCCGTCAATGGCCAATTCTGCCTGGCTTGCAGAATTCGGTGCCTCCTCAACGGCGATGGCTTCCGGTTGGATGCTGACTCGCGCCACGCGCCGCTCGAAATCGTTTGATCGAGGTTTCCCGCTGTCGGATCACGCGGACTGGCCGGGTCTGATCAGGGCCATTGATGAAACCAGCGCCGATCAGATTCTGGTCACGCACGGTGACACTGGTCCGATTGTCCGCTGGTTGACCGAACGAGGAAAAAATGCCCGTGCGGTGATGACACAGGTGCCGGAAACGAGTTCCACCCAGCGATGTTTTAGTTTCACGGCCGAAGTCTGAAATCGGCTGGTCCGCACCAGTCATTTGGACTGTCGGATTAGTCGCGATTCCTCGTGGGGCAGGCTTCCAGCCTGCCTGGACTTTCAAAAAATGTATCCGTATTTGAATCAACGTGGCCGGCTGGAAGCCAGCCCCACGATGAACAGGCCGGCTGGAAGCCAGCCCCACGATAAAACCGACACTTCCCTGGTCGGCGACTTCGATTACGATTTGCCGTCCGACATTTTTCAGGCAATTGACAGCCATGCACGCCACCGAATTTCTCTCGTCCCGAGAATGCCCTCAGCCCTTATCCGTACTCGTGATGTATGGTCCGGAGCGGTATTTTCGGCAGGAGATTCTGCACCGGGTTCCCGGAGCCAGCGGTGACGATGCGGAGCTCTCGCTGAC
>JANNGQ010001188.1:0-9459 GCA_031403975.1 Planctomycetota bacterium | reverse complement strand
GCTCCAGTACCGAGAGTTTTGTCGGCCAGTAGTGCGTCGGCAATGATCGGAATGATGCGACCGTTGGCAGGGATCTGAACGTGCTTGCCGATCAGGTCCGTGTAGCGTTCGTCGGTCGGATGCACACAGATCGCCGTGTCGCCGAGCATGGTTTCCGGACGAGTCGTGGAGAAGCTGATTCGCTGACCGGTAGGTCGCCAACGTTTGTTCCCCAGCGACAGGGCGCTAGCCCTCGGTGGTGTTTCGGCTTCGTCCGCGGTCTCACCGGCGGCTAGCGCCGTGCCGCTGTATTCCACGACAGGATAATTCATCGTCCAGAAGTGACCGTCGACGTCTTCGTGAAAGACTTCGTCGTCAGCAACCGCGGTCTGCAGGAAGGTGTCCCAGTTGACCAGTCGCTTGCCGCGATAGATCAATCCGTCGCTGAACATCTTAAAGAAAGTTCGCCGGACGGCTTTGCTGCAGACCTCGTCCAGTGTGAACCGGACTCGACGCCAGTCGCAGCTGGAACCGATCTGCATCAGTTGATTCAGAATGCGTGCTTCATATTCATCCTTCCATTTCCAGATTCTCTCAACGAGCGCCTCGCGGCCGATGTCGTGACGAGTCAGCTTTTCCTCTTCCAGCATGCGGCGTTCCACGACCGCCTGAGTCGCGATGCCCGCATGATCGGTTCCCGGCATCCACAGAGCCACCCTGCCCTGCATGCGACGCCAGCGAGTCAGCAGGTCCTGAATCGTGCCGTTCAGACAGTGCCCCATGTGAAGGGCTCCGGTGACGTTCGGCAGCGGGATCATGATCGTGTGCGACTCACGCCCCGGAATCGGATCGGCATTGCAATAACCGTGACTCAACCAGTGTTCAACCCAGCGAGTCTGTGCGGACGCGGGATCGTAAGTCTTCGGGAGTTCAGTCGGCATGTGGTGAGGAGCGAACAGCGAATGGGGAGTAGCGAACAATCGGACAAACGGCGACCGGACAGTGGGCGGTACGTTAGTGAAAAGACACCGCTGCGTCGATTCGGTTCCCTACTGTTGCTCCGCCGCTCCGTCGGCGGGAATTCGTGCAGTCTGCCACTACCGCTTGAACATCCGCACCAGCTTCAATACTCCCCAATAGGTGAAGATAAACGATGCGATCGCAGTGACGCCGGCTACGGCAAACACGATCACCTCACCGGCTGCGTTGATGTCAGGTTTCTGAACCGACATCATTCCGAGACATGTGAAGAAGAACGTCACGCAGAACATCACGACGGCGACCAGCAGGCCAAGGATCACTGAGAAGACAATGGCAACCGGCCCGGGCTTTAATCGGTCATCTCGAATCACCACCGGATCGGTGAACGGTGAGACTTCGTAAGGATTGGGTTCGGGCGTGCTCATGAAAGATTCATTTCGTGGTGATTTCCAACGGCCTGACTGCCGTTATCCGCACCCGAGGTACAACACATGGGGTTGTCGCAACAATGGCGCTCGGCCCAGATGGGCCCAAGCTACGGGAGCTCTCACTCATAGATCGGACAAAACGTCCCGAACGCAGCTTCGCAAAAGACACCTGGGTCATTGAAGCGGCGGTTCTGATTGAATCCGGAAATGGTCTGCATGTCGGAGTCGGACAAATTGAAATCGAACACGCTGAGATTCTCCCGCATGCGTTCCGCGTCGGTCGTTTTCGGGATCACTGAGGTACCTCGCTGAATGCCCCAGCGGATCAGGACCTGAGCCGCCGACTTCCTTCGTTCCAGTCCGATACACTGGATGATCGGATTGTCGAGCAGTGAATCCGACGGATTAGCCATTCCGAGACTGTAGTAGCTGGCCGGACCAAGCGGGGAGAACGCGGTGAACGCAATTCCTTCCTGCTGACAGTATCGCAGCAGTTTTTCCTGAGTCAGAAAAGGATGTGATTCCACCTGCAGCACGGCCGGCCGGATTCGGGCGTATGACAGCAGATCACGCAGCAGGCTCGTCCCGAAGTTGCAGATGCCGATGTGTTTGACCAACCCGTCGTCAACCAGCCGCTCCATCGCGCGCCAGGTTTCGCTGATCGAGATATGCACTTCTTCCATTCGAGGCCTTTCAGTCCCCGGATCGAAGAACCAGCCAGGCGGGTAACGCACATCGATCGGAACGAACTTCTGAGCGATCGGGAAATGAATGAGATACAGATCGAGTTGTTTCAACCCCAGATCGCTCAGCGATTTTTCACATGCAGGCCGAACATGCTCCGAGGAGTGAAAAGTGTTCCAGAGTTTTGACGTGACCCACAGGTCATCGCGAGTACAACATTTGTCCGCGATCGCCTGGCGAATCCCCTGCCCGACATCGGCTTCATTGCCGTAGTCGCAGGCACAATCCAGATGTCGGTAGCCAGCTTCAACAGCCTGACGGGCGACTTCCGCCGTCGCCTGCCGATCAACTTTCCAGAAGCCAAAGCCGACTGAGGGAAGTTGTGCACCAGTGGTGAGCGTGAGCGATGTTGACATGAGGTGAGGAGTCTCTTACTTGCAGGTTAAATATGCCGCAGCGCTTCCAACTTCGTTTGTCGTTATGTCAACACGTCCGGGCAGGAAGTCGACTGGGAGCAATGTCCACCTCCAGGAATACCGCGAAATTCCCGTCGGCGGAGCGGCGGGGCAACAGTAGGGTCGCATTAACCGTGCGGGTCGTCCAGCAGACGCTGCAGCCGCGCGCCGAGGGATGCAGGAAATCGGGCGGGCCATGAGGCATCGACGAGGCCGATGTCGATGAAGTCCCGCAGATGTGTGCGGTCTTTGTCACGAAACGACGTCAGTTTCATCTGCACGAGGGCGTCCAGATTCAGCACCCGGAATGGTGTCGCGGTGTTGTCAAAATCGTCGACATCCGGTGACGGAAGATCGTATTCGGTCCGCACTTTCTCTCCCGCAAACAGTACATGCAGGGAATCCCGAAACTTGGCGTCCGGACCATCGAGAAACATATCGATCCCCGCTGCATGGCGATGCACGAAGCCGCCGGATTCCAACGCAATCACCGCGGCTTCAAGGTCTGCTCGCCGCAATAGGATGTCAACGTCCTGCGTGTTTCTGACCGCGGCCTTATCGACGCGTGAAACCCATGCGGCCACTGCATTACCACCGACGACGGCATAGGGAATCTGAGCGCGGTCAAGCAGGCCGGTCGATCGCAACAGTCGCTGGTGTACGTCTTCCACGGCTTGAGCCATCCTCTCAAGGGAAATATCGCCGATGTGAACGGGCATAGGTGATTCACTGAGCAGTTGATTGTGATCACATGTAGGTTGGGCCCAACTGGCCCGACCAGGAACTGAACGGGCCAGATGGGCCCATTCTACACACGACTCTACTTGCCGCTACTTCTCAAAAACGCCTGACCCAGCTGATCCGGGGGGGTGTTGTAGACCTGCTGGACCGCGCGACCGGCGTCGGGATTCGAGCGGAGTTCACTGACAAGCCTCTGGAACCGGGATTCGCCGCCCTGGCTCATCAGGAATTTTACAAGAAGGTAACCGACGGCTTCGACTTCCTCGGGAGCAAATGTTCCGTCACTGAAGATTTTTGCTGCATCGTCGATCGTCTTCAATGCTTCCGCAGCACGACCAGGAATGGCTTTGACGAAGCCCGACGACGGAGCAAGGCCCGATTCCAGCATTCCGAAACCCTGTTTCATCCAGTCGGGAAGGTTCGCTCCGTCTCGGGTCAGGTACGACTGGCTGATCAGCGAATTCATCAATTGAATCGACGTCAATGAATCTGCGGACTCCGTGTCACCGACATCGTGCATGGCAATGTAAGCAGTTTCGAAATTGGCGGTGATCGTCGCATGGCCGGAAACTGATGCCGGAGTTCTGCGGTCCATCAGCACTGTGTTGAATTCTTCGTAGTCGAACCGCTCATTCGTGACGAACACGATCAGCCGACCACGAATGGCTTTTTCGCCGTCAGGCAGTGGATAGCGTTTCGTCAGATCGGCAAGGTGTGTCTCAGCGGCCTCGCCAAGCTCTTTCAGCCGTCCTTCGGACGCCGTTCCATGCAGCAGGAAGTTGTCAGTGGCTGCCGACGTGCCTTCGGACTTCGGAGAGATTCGCTTCCAGAGTGACACGGCCTGTTCCGTTCGGCGTGCCTCCAGCTCTTCGTCCGTCATGCTTGCCAGCTTCGCGGCCTCCATCTCCGCCGCGGTGGGCACAAGACTTCTCAGAGTCGCTTTCGCATCGGTGCCATCGAAGTGTGCACCTTCCTGAATCCATTTTTCCAGCGCGAGCGCCTGAGACCGCTTGAGCTGCGCCTGACCCTGCGGCATCTTCAGCGGCTCCTGACGCAGGACAAGATCCACAATGTAGCTTTTGTCCGGATCACCGGGGACGATCGTGTCTCCCGTGGGTCCGCCCTGCAGCAATTGCTCAAAAGTCGTGAAGGCGAATTCACCTCGCGGATTGTTGCCCGAGTGACAGCCGACACAGAGGTTGACCATCCACGGAGCGATGTCGTCCTTGAACGAGACCGTCTCAGAACCATCAGCCATCACGACCTTCACAGGCGGCTTCTTCACGACCGTCGAGTCACCGATCGGAGCATCGCGGTCAGTGCCGTCGAATTTTGCTCCCTGCTCGATCCATCGTACAATGATCTGAATCTGATCATCCGGCAGCTTTGCCCCTCCGCGCGGCATTCTCTGCTGGTCGTTTTCCGCCACGAGCCGAAGTGTGAGGATGCTGCGGGCGGGCAATCCCGGTGCGACGGGAACGCCATTGCGGCCTCCCTGCGCGATCCGATTGAATGTGTCCATTCGCAGATTCGCGCTGGCCTGAGTTTCGCCGTGACATCGGAGGCAGCTGACTTTCAGGATTGTCGCAACTTCGCGTTCGAAACTGACAGGGATCAGGTTTCTCGCTTTCGCCAGCTGGCTCTTGAAGGACGTCCAGCTGCGGTCCTTTTCGTCGTCGGCGATGGCGAGTTCCTTGATGCGGTCTTCCGCTTTCTGGATCAGTGTTTTCGCCTGATCGACTTCTTCCTTCTTGATCAGGCCGCTGACGCCTTTCAGCTCTTTCGACAGATCTGAAAGCTCTTTGCGGACTTCCGGTGGCAGCCCGGCGGTTGCGGGACGCGGTGACGACTCCAGTACGGCAAGAGTCAACGCTGTGCAGAGCAGAGATCGGACAATCATGAGTCATGTTCCGCAGACGATAGCCAGAATCAACGGTCGGCAAGTATATCGCCTCTCGTTTCGTCATCCAAACTTCGAGTTCTTGTTCGCAGGCCGGATCGGAAGAATCAAGAAATCCAGCCGGCAGAGGGGCGGTTCAACGTCGTGAAAGATTCTTGTCACGGAATTCGTGAGAATCCGCTCCGTGTCCGCCAGCCCGAATTTTGTTGCCTTCGGCTGCAGCAAGCGTCGTTGTCAGCAACCAATATCCGCTTTCACTTTGACGACAGGCTTGTGTGCTGTTTAGACTGGCGGTCCTCCCTACGCGCCCTCCCCAGCCATGTGTTCTTCGGAAACCTGCCGTGATGGCTGTTTTTTGCTCACCGATTCAATCCGCTTCGTCATCGCGATACCTCTGTCGCCTGACTGGAACCCTCGTCGTTGCGGCATCTGTGATGTCGACGATCATTGCGTCGGCTCAGGATCCGTTGGTTCTGCGCGTGGAGACCAGTAGCTTCCGGCCTGGGCAGCATGCCTCAGCCACAGTTCATGGCAGTCAGCTCGGCGGGGTGATGGCGCTTTGGACGCCGGTCGGAACACTACGGCCGAAAGCCGGTCACGACCCCGCAGCAGATGCGTTAGTCGCTCTCGAAGGCGATGTCTCCGGCGATGCTGTGCCCGGAATCTATCCGGCTCGATTGGTTACGAATCACGGGTGTTCGGAGGCCGCGTTTGTCGTCGTCGACGATTTGGCCTCTGTTGCAATCACGGCGGAGGCCGATGATCGACGAGCCGGCCAGTTGGTGACTTTGCCCTGCTGTTTGTTCGGTCAGCTGAATCCGGTGGTCTCCAGGTTCTTCCGCGTCTCCTTGACATCCGGTCAGATTGTCAGCGTCGAGATCTTCGCGAGACGACTGGGATCGGACCTTGACCCCGTGCTGCGAGTCACCGCTCCTGACGGCCACGAGATTGCCTTCCGAGACGACCTGGCCGGCGCAGAAGGTGACACGCAGCTGCAGTTCATTGCCGTCGGCGATGGTGAGTACACAATTGAAGTCCGTGACGTCAGGTACTCCGGAGGAGCCAGGCACTTCTTCCATCTGAGACTCGGCAAGCTGCCCTTAATCGCTTCAACATCACCTCGCGTCGTTATCGCGGGTCAGCCGGTTTCGTTGATCGGCGCGACGGGCAACATTGTTGGTGAGACCACGGCGCACTCAACGGATACGACGTCCGGTTCATTACTGCCAGTATCATTCCGGTCGGCGGACGCCGATGCCAGCGCCCTGGCGAGCGTCATGTTGACAAGCGATTCTGTTCAGTCCGAAACCGAACCCGATAATGCGCGAGCTGAAGCCACTCCGGTCGCGCCGGAAACCGAGATATTGACCGGAATCCTTCAGCAGTCAGGCGACTCGGACTGGTTCAAAGTCACGGCGGCCGAAGCAACGCCGTTTCTGGCGATGGCAAGGACTCGCGAAGTCGGCAGTCCGGCTGATGTGATCCTGGAATTGTTCAATGCTGATGGCGCTAAGATCGTGGAGTCGGATGACTCGGGAGCCCGAGATGCAGAACTGGCGGCTTCGCTGCCCGGGGCGGGAGACTACTTTCTCAGAGTCTCCGATATCGCCGGTCGAGGTGGCTCTGAATGGACGTACGCACTGGACATTTTCCGAGGCCGCAAAGCCGTCC
The DNA here is from genome assembly GCA_031403975.1 of Planctomycetota bacterium. Classification (GTDB taxonomy): domain Bacteria; phylum Planctomycetota; class Planctomycetia; order Planctomycetales; family Planctomycetaceae; genus SXXK01. The sequence goes on along the minus strand of JANNGQ010001188.1, from coordinate 2,620 downwards.
GAGTCACGGCATCCGCTGATCGCATCAATGTCCCTCGCGGCGGAAGTGCGTCGATGCTGCTGACCATTCGGCGGATTCAGTACGACGGGCCGTTAAAAGTTGAAGCCGTCGGCTTACCGGCGGCGATTCAGATGGCACCGTTCTGGCTGAATGCGAAGCAGACGACGGTGCCCGTTGTTTTCACGGCGACCGATCCTGCGGCGGCAAGTACGGACGCCGATTGGGCTCCGGTCAGTTTCCGCATCACAGCACCGGATGAAGCGCTGGTTGCGCCGGCTGAACTGCAGCTCGCCCCTCCCGCTCCGAAGAAACTGGACACCGAAGTCTTCCGCAGCGCTCGATCCCGAAACGATCTCTTTACCGCTGTTCGGCCGGCAGCTCAGTTTGCACTGACTATCGACCCTGCCACGGTGACCCTGGCTCCGGGAGCAACGGTCACCGTCATGCTCAGATCAACTCGCGCGGCAGAATGGACGATGCCGATTGAGATCGCTCTGGCAACGCCGGCAGACCAGTTGCCGGCCGGAATCACTGTGACCGGCGGCTCGATGCCGGCCGGAGAACTCGCCGTTACAATCGCCGCTGCAGCAGATGCGGCGGTCGGTCCGTTCAGCGTGTTCCTTCAGGGCAAAGCCAAGAAAGACAAAGACGAACCTGTTCATCCTGTGCCAGCAATCAATGTTGAAGTGAAGAATTAGAATCCTTGCTACCTCGATCTGAACTGGGCAAACATTGGTTTATCGCTCTGCTTCGCCGGACTGCTTCGCCGGACTGCTTCGCCGGACTGCATCGGCGGAATCAGGAGATGGCGGTGCGGAAACAGAGAAGCAGAGCTTCCCGGATTTGCGCCACCGGACTGGAGCTCCGTGACAAATAGAAACGACACTGAGAAACGCGAGTTTTGATTCATAGGAGTGTTCCATGCTGCGACCTGACTGCCTTCCGTTGATCGCGATCATTCTGCTGTCTGGCGGTACAATTACTGCGTCCGATCCGTTGCCGGTCGAGTCGCTGCAGGTCTCGCCGGCAGAGATCACGCTCCGCGGGTCTCGTGCTGCGCAGCAGCTGATTGTGACGGCCAATCCGGATGCGGCGTCAATTCATGACCTCACAGACTCGGTAAGCTACAGGACCGAGGACATCGCGGTGGCCGTCATCGAAGCCGGCATTGTCAAAGCCGTCGGCAACGGAACGACCATCCTGCATGTTACGAAAAACGATATCGAAGCGACTGCAACCATCGTTGTCACGAACTTCGACACGCCGTCTCCGGTCTCGTTCCACAATGAGATTCTTGCGTCGCTGACCAAGTCCGGCTGCAACGCCGGAGCCTGTCACGGTTCGCCGTCGGGCAAAGGCGGATTCCGGGTCTCTTTGCGGGGCTACGACCCGACTGTCGATCTGGTGACTCTTCGCGGGGAGTATTTCAACCGCCGATCGAATGTCCTGAACCCGGACGAAAGCCTGCTGCTGCGAAAGCCGCTGATGGAAGTCGCCCATGGTGGCGGCCGCCGTCTGTATCCTGGAGACCCTAGTCATCGAGTCCTGCGGGAGTGGATAGCCGAAGGCATGAAAATTGACGCCGAAGGCGCTCCGACGCTGAGTCGCATCGAACTCATGCCGACACCGCGAGTTCTCCGTGACGGGGCGGATCGCCAACAGCTGATTGTCAACGGTCATTTCTCAGACGGCCAAGTCCGCGACATCACGGCACTAACGTCGTTCGATTCGTCTGATGAGGGCATTGCCCTGATCTCGCCCACGGGAGTTGTCTCACGGCAGGGTCGCGGTGAAGCAGCGATCCTCGCTCGTTATCTGGACAAGATGGCGACCACGCAGCTCTCGTTCCTGACAGACCGCCCGGACTTCAAATGGCCCGATCCTCCGGCAGATACAAGGATCGATCAGCTTGTCTTCGCCAAGCTGCAGCAGTTGCAGATTCAACCGTCTGAACTTTGCTCTGATACGGAGTTTCTTCGCCGCGCCACGCTGGATCTGACCGGTCGACTGCCGAGTCTCGAAGAAACTCAGCAGTTTCACACCGACCCATCACCCGGCAAACGAGCCACTCTCGTAGATCGCCTGCTCGTTACCGACGATCACGCCCGGTTCTGGTCCCTGAAATGGTCCGACCTGTTGCGGTGCAACAGTAAGCGTCTCACCAAAACGGGAGTCCACAAATTCCGCCGCTGGCTGTTTGATATTGTGAAGAATGATGTACCGCTGGATCAGTTTGCACGCGAACTGCTGACGGCGACCGGCAGCACTCAACAAAACGCCGCGGCTGGATACTGGAAAGCCAGCCGTGACGAAATTGACGCGACAGAAACCACAGCGCAGTTGTTCCTGGGAATTCGAATCCAGTGTGCGAAGTGCCATAATCATCCGTTTGAAAAGTGGTCTCAGGACGATTATTACGGCACCGCCGCGGCATTCACGAGAGTCGGTCGCAAGGAAACCGGACTGCCGGACGATGAAATGATCTTTGTCAAAGCCGGCGGTGAAGTGACTCAGCCGCGTACGGGTAAACAGATGAAAGTCCGACTGCTGCTGGAAGGCGATGTCGATGTGCCGGCGGATCAGGATCGTCGAATCGTGTTTGCGAACTGGTTGACGAACA
>JANNGQ010001187.1:0-2209 GCA_031403975.1 Planctomycetota bacterium | reverse complement strand
CGGAATGTTCCAGAGGCATGGAAGCCCATGAAGATTCGATATCGCTGGCTGAATCTGGTGTTGTCCTACATTGCGACGTGGTGTCTGCGGCTGCTGTTTCTGACGGTGAAGGTCGACCACCGGACTGTCGACATCGAGGCGACTCCGTATGTTCGTCCGGCGGGACGTCAGCGCTTCACATTCTGCATGTGGCATGACCATATCGTCATGGCCGTGTTTTCGCTCCGCACATGGAATCTTGCCGGACTGATCAGTCAGCACCGTGACGGGGGCTACCTGGCGGATTCAGTGCTAATCGCTGGAATTCATCCGGTGCGGGGCAGCACCAGTCGCGGCGGTATGGAAGCCGTGCGGGAAATCCTGAGCCTGCCGGATCATCATCTGGCGATGACTCCCGATGGACCGCGCGGACCGCGTCGAACGATGAAGGAAGGAATCGTGTACCTCGCTTCACGCTCCGGTCGGCCGATTGTGCCGACAGCGTTGCTGGCTGATCGCTGCTGGTCCTTCCCCGGCCGCTGGACGAATATGCTGATTCCGAAGCCGTTCGCAAGAGTGCTGCTGATTGCCGGGACGCCGATGTCTCTTCCCGATGATCTGCCGCGTGAAGAAATGGCAGCGTGGGCACAGATACTGCAGTCCGAAATGGAGCGATTGAACGAGATCGCTCACCGGATCGTCGATGGTGATGCGTCCGCGGCGGGTCTCATTGACCGCACAGGCGACGCAAGTTACCGACCCGTTCTCCAGCGACCCCGGAGTCAGAGCGCTGCGTGAGGCAACGTCGCTACAGCGGTTCCATACTGGGTGCAGCGGAACTCGTGAGAGTTCCGACCTGAAGTCTCACGACTTCAGCTACAATTTCGGAACAATCTGCGGGCCGGTCGACGCGGCGGGATTTGTCTCCGGCACAAGTCTCGGCCATTCAATTCGAGGTGCGTCGGCCCACAACTGCTCGAGGTTGTACAGCAGTCTTCCATCCGGCGTAAAGACGTGCAGCACAACGTCACCGTAGTCGGTCAGAATCCAGTTCCCTTCCGTCCGGTAGCCTTCGATGCTGATGCGGCGGTTTCCGTCTTCATGCTTGAGCTTGCGGTTGACTTCATCGGCAATCGCATGCATCTGGCGCTGGCTGGTGCCAGTGGCAATCACGAAAAAATCTACGATCGCCGTAATGCCGGTCAGGTCCAGAATCAGAACGTTCTGACCCCGCAACTGGTCAGCAATCTGAGCCGCTGCAACAGCATTGGCAAGGCTTGATGCGTACAGAGCCGAGGATCGTGGAGCGGCCGATTTTGCATTGACGGAAAGCGTCGCGAGTGTTTCCGTCGCGGGTTTTGTTGCGGCCATTTAAGAGACACCACCGGACAACACAGGATCGATCATCATAGGGGCCATTTCTACTTCACGCGGCCAACGATGAGACATTTGTAGTCGTACCGCACTCACCCGAAGCGTCAGCGAGGCAATGCTCTAAGCACCTCGCTGACGCTTTCTGAAGTTGCGCGTTTCAGGCCCGGAGGGCCGACATGTCCCATGCCGGTGGCGTGAGCCACCGGTTAAACGAGAATCAAAAACCGAAGGCCTGAAGGGCCGGCACGTTGGCAATTGTGTCGGCCCTTCAGGCCTGAATGGCTGTATTTCCTGCATTCCGGTGGCTCACGCCACCGGCTGACGATGTGCCGGGCTTCCAGCCCTGACAAAAATGCGGAACTTCAAAACTGACGCTTCCGGCCAGTGTCGGAGACGACCGCGTGCAGTCTATCCGGAGCACTCGCGGGACACAATGAATCGAGGAAGTTCGCCTTGCGACGAAAGTCCTTTCCGGCAGAAAGGACCTACCGAAACAATCGATCGCAACTGCACCCACTGTTCAGCTCTTGGCTGCTGTCCGAAGCGGCGCGTCCACTGAAAAACCAGTCACTCAACCAGAGTCTGCCTGACCGTCAGAATCGATCCGAGTGGAATGACCGGCCTTTCCGTGGTATCCCCAGCGAATTGTCCGGTGGAAATAGGTGTGGTTCACATGGCAATGCCTGGTGGGTCGAGATGGCCGCCCGTTGAACAATCCTGTTGAATGGTCCTCAAAAGCCTCAAAGTCCGGTTTCCGCCATTGCCACACCTGATTTACGCCTTCTAGGATGTCGATAAGTCCATTGATTTGCTGACGATGGTGCTGCGCGCGGACTTGCACAAATTTGCCTCCCAT
>JANNGQ010001186.1:0-3124 GCA_031403975.1 Planctomycetota bacterium | reverse complement strand
ATTTGGGGTTCATTGATTCGGGCGATTCCTCTTTTGAATGTTTTGACGTGACAATGTCTGGATCGCCGGATCCCCGACGAAGCGACCCAAACATCTCTACCCAAAAATTCAAAGTTGGCACCACACTAGCGCCATTCCGCTCACTAAGTCCACGCCATTGGGGACGAGCCCGGTGACGATAAACGCACAGGTTAGAGCTCTCACCAGCCGTTGCAACCATTGTCTCTCTCTGGCTGGCTCCAACCCGGGAGCGAGAACTGACAGCTACTGGTTGGCGCTCTCGTTCCGACATCACACACTTCCCGCCCCATGCCGAACATCGCCTTCCTCTCCATGGACGACCTCAGCGCCTTCGTCTCGTACGATTCCCTGGTGATCGACATCCTTGAACACCGCGGAATGACCGTGGAAGAAGTCTCCTGGCGAGCACAGTCTGTCGACTGGAACCGCTACGACCTCGTCGTACAGCGATCGTCGTGGGACTATCAGCAGGCTCCGGACGACTACCTTCGCGTTCTTGCAGAGATCGAACGGTCGACCGCCCGGCTGGAAAACTCACTCAGTATCGCACAGTGGAACATCCGCAAAACATACCTCCGCGAATTGCAGACCGCCGGCATCACGATTGTGCCGACCGAGTGGTTGCACAGTCCGTCGGTCGCCGATCTGAAGCAGTCGTTCGAGTTGCTGAATTCGGATGAAGTCGTCGTCAAACCCGTTATCGGTGCCAACGCAGACGACACGTTCTGGCTCCGTCGTGATACGCCGCTTTCTGTCTGGCAAGCTGCCGAGCAAGCGTTCGATGGCAGCCGCAGACGAGACGTCTGCCCTACGGAGACAGCTCTCGCCCTGCCATTTGTCAATAGCGTCACGACGTTCGGCGAAGTGTCGCTGATCTTCTTCCGCGGCCAGTACAGTCACAGCGTGCTCAAGACTCCGAAGTCCGGCGACTTCCGAGTCCAGGAAGAACGCGGGGGCCGGATTGAGTCGTATCAGCCGGACCGAACCCTCATCGAGTTCGCTCAACGCAGCCTGGAATCGATCCCGGGCGCAACTCTGTATGCAAGAACCGATATCGTGTTCCTCGCCGACGGACGACCGGCGATCATGGAAATTGAACTGATCGAACCGTCGCTGTACCTGAGCTTCGACGCGGACGCACCGAAACGATTTGCGGATGCGATTATCGGCCCACCGCTATAACACCATGTGAATTCCCTTTGTTGTGCGCTCAATCCTGGATCCTGAATCCTCGCCCCCTACTTCACCTCCATCCGCAGCGTCTTTACCAGGAACGCCCACTGGTCGGCCGCTTCTTCGATGATCTTGGCCGTTGGCTTTCCCGCTCCGTGACCGGCGCGGGTTTCGATGCGGATGAGCGTTGGAGCAGTCCCCGACTGACTGGCCTGAAGCTGAGCCGCGAACTTGAAACTGTGACCGGGGACGACTCGATCATCGGTGTCTGCTGTCGTCACCAGAGTTGCCGGGTACTGAATTCCGCCCTTGAGATTCTGATACGGGGAGTACTTCATCAGAGCGGCGAACTCTTCCGGATTGTCCGCGCTACCGTAGTCGTCGACCCAGAATCGACCGGCCGTGAACTTGTGGAATCGCAGCATGTCCATGACTCCCACGGCGGGTAGACAGGCTCCGTAAAGATCTGGTCGCTGAGCCATGCAGGCTCCGACAAGCAGGCCGCCGTTGCTTCCGCCCTGAATCGCCAACTTCTTCGATGACGTGTATTTTTCGGCGATCAGCCATTCCGCCGCAGCGATGAAGTCGTCAAAAACGTTTTGCTTATTGAGCTTCGTGCCGGCCTTGTGCCAGGGTTCCCCGTATTCACCGCCACCTCGCAGGTTCGCTACGGCCAGCAGGCCGCCCATTTCCATCCAGGCCAGACGACTGACACTGAACGACGGCGTCAGCGAGATATTGAACCCGCCGTAGCCATACAGCAGTGTCGGATTGTTGCCGTCCAGCTTCAGCCCCTTGCGATGGCACAAAAACATCGGGACTTTCGTGCCGTCTTTACTGGAATAGAAGACCTGCTTCGTCTCATAGTCATCGGGATTGAATTGAACGTCGGCTTTGCGGATCAGCTGACTCTCGCCCGTGATCATGTTGTAGCGGTAGGTCGTCGGCGGAAGAGCAAAACTGCTGAACGAATAGAAGGTCTCGGTGTCTTTCTGACGACCGTCGAAACCTGCTGCGGCTCCGATGCCGGGGAACTCAACTTCGCGGACAAACGTGCCGTCGATTCCGTGCAGTCGCACCTGAGTCTTTGCGTCCTTGAGGTAACCGCAGACAAACATATTGCCGACGATGCCAACATTGTCCAGCACATTTTCGCCCTCCGCGATGATCTCTTTCCACTGATCGCGGGCCGGCTTTCGCAGGTCGATCGCGATGATTCGCCGCTTCGGTGCATCGACGTTTGTCTTGAAGAACAGGACGTGATCGTCATGGCCGATGAATGAGTATTCGTTGTCAAAATTGTCAATCAACTCGTACGGCAGACCGTAGGGCTCGGTGAGATCCTTGACGACAATCCGATAGCGGTCATCGGTGCCGACCCAGATGGTGACAATCAGATAGTGACCATCTTCCGAGACACTCACCTGAAAGCCCCAGTCCGGATGATCGGGACGCTCATACGCAAGCACATCCGCGGACTGCGCCGTTCCGACTCGGTGGTAGTACACCTTCATGTTCGTGTTGAGCGATTGAAAGGCTGCACCTTCTTCGGGCTTCGGATAGCGAGCGTAGAAGAAGCCCTTGCTGTCGGGAGTCCACTGAGCCCCGCTGAATTTGATCCATTTCAATTCGTCGTCGAGCAGCTTTCCGGATTCGATCTCCATGATCTTCCAGGTGTTCCAGTCCGAGCCCGCGTCCTGAACTCCATAGGCCACAAAACGACCGTCATCGCTGAACGCCGAACCGGCCAGTGAAATCGTGCCGTCCTTGGACCAGGTGTTCGGATCCAGCAGCACTTTTGGCTCACTTTGCAGCGTTTCCTGTTGAAACAGCACATTCTGATTCTGCAGTCCGTCATTGCGAGTAAAGTAATACCGGCCTCCCCGCTTGTAAGGGGCACCGATCTTCTCGTAGTTCCACAACTCCGTCA
>JANNGQ010001185.1:0-2795 GCA_031403975.1 Planctomycetota bacterium | reverse complement strand
GCAACGGGAGTTGCAGGAGAAGACCTATCGGCCCCAGCCAGTTCGGAGGGTGCTGATTCCAAAGCCAGGAGGAGGAGAGCGGCCGCTGGGAATTCCCACCATCAAGGACCGGGTGGCTCCGGGAAGAATGCTGCCGCCGCTGACGATCAGACCGGGATAGTTTGTCCTCGCCAGAGCCATCGCAAAACCCGGACCATTCTTGTCGCAATTATGCAATCCGATCATCGCGTCGTAGCAATGCGCCGTGATCACACACTCCGCGCTATTGGCGATCAGGTTGCGGGACGGCAGACTGGCGTTGCCTCCTTCATGCCCCTGAGAAATGTTGTCGCTGACACCGGGAGTTCCGAACGGAAAACCCAGCATTCCGGCTTGTCGGCATCCCGCGGCAATTTCCTGTGCCAGTGAGTACGCATGAATGTTACATGTGTTGCCGTCGAGCAACGGAACTCCGATCCCGACCTGAGGCTTGCTGAAATCTTCAGCCGTCATCCCGACCGCGTAGTAGAACGCGGTGATGCCTTTTTGCCAGCCGTGAGTGAGTTTGTTGCTGTTCCAGTTGAGCATGGGGGCCGGATTCGGGATTCAGGATTCGGAGGTCAGGGGTCGGAGGTACAGTCGTGGGATGATGAGTAGCGCAGAAGCCGCTGAACCACCGGGGCAGGCCCGGTGGCGGGTGGGATGAACCTGTCAGCAGGCTACTTCGCGATTTTGCGGATGCGGATGTTCCGGTAATGAGCTTCGCCTGCCGGGCCGCCGTGGATCTGAACTGCGATGAGACCGGTCTGTTCGATCTTTTCATCGGGCTCGGTGTAGTCGACAGTCTGGAGGTCGTTGATCCAGAGTTGAATATGGCGGCCTTCACAGAGAATCCGGTAGTCGTTCCATTCTCCCGGCTTCAGAACCTTCGCAATCTCTTCCTTCTTCGGAGCAGACAGGACTTTGTTGCGACGTGATTCGTCGTAAAGAGCACCCCAGTAACCGGCACCCAGATCCGCCTGGTAGCCAATCATTTCGTGATGATCGGGAATGCGTTTGCTGCGCAGCTGAACACCGGCGTTGGTGGCCTCTCCGATCAGTCGAAACTGCAGCCGCAGTTCAAAGTCTGCGAACTCTTCTTTGGCGGCGAGAAAAAAGTTGTGCGGAATCTCCGCCGTCTTTGAGCCACCGATGATGCATTCTTCTTCAACACGGAACTGCGATAAATCTCCGTCCCAGCCTTCGAGCGTCCGGCCGTCGAAGAGTTCGACAAAACCCTTCTCATCGGTCGACTTGTCGTCGGCAGCAGTTGCTGCATTCTTTGCCTGTTCAACTGCCGCACAGGGCAATGAGATCATCGCGGCGATGCAAGCCGCGCAAACAGCTGTGGCCAGCCATCGAGTCATCGGAATCTCCTGGAACTGGTGAAAAACGCCATCCACGGAGTCTACCGAAGTCGGTGAGCCAGGCAAACGCAGCGTTCGTGGCTGTGATTTTACGCCACCGGGCTCGTTCCGGTGGTGTAACGGCTTTTGCGCCAGTGGAAAACACCGACCTTGATGCTACCGGAGTAGCGCAAAAAGCCTCTGAACCACCGGGGTAAATCCGGTGGCCGGAAAAACTCACAGCCTCGGAATGCTCCGGCCAGATGAGCCCGGACTCCAGGGAGGCAGGCTTCGACCAGCATCGGCATCAGGCGAACGCGGGCTCCGGAAGATCACAGCCTGAGAGGTAAATCGGATCGAACCACTCAGTCTCATTGTCTGGGTCTTCTACATGCAGCTGTGCGACATTTTCTTCGACTGCGACAAGGGTCACAGTCAGTCTTCCAACTCGAATCGACTCACCCGGAACAAGGTCAATCTGGTGGAGCTGCATGGTGGAGAGGCATCCTGAAAAAAAGACAACACACTCGACGTCTTCAACGTGGTGATCACCGGTAAAGACGTGGTGATGAGGACTGTCCGGATGTCGCAAAGAAGATTCAGCAGAACGCTGAATTGAACCTTCGTTGATCAGAATCCTGCGAGCATCCCCGAAATGACGGTGGGCGTTATACAGACGAGTTCCGTTTCCATCAATCGCGATTTGAGTCTCTCTGCCAGGTTCGTCACAGCTTTTTTTTGATGTCAAAAATTCCGGTCCGAGTGACTTCAATTCTGTCAGAAAATCATTCTCACAAAGATCGTCGCTTGACGAATCGATTCGAACTGGTCCGAACATGATTGCCATGCCCGGCAATTGCTCTGCGCGTGCTTCGCGACGAACACGCGAGCGGGTACAACTTACTTTGTGCAGCGGCACACAATGCCGTGAATGCCGGCGCGGGGTGGCTCAGCATATTGGTTACGGCGGCGCCGCAAATGAATGAGGTTGGCAAATGAGTCAGGTTGAGAATCCTCTGTTGATCAGGACTGGTTTGCCTGCGTATGACCGGATTCTTCCGGAGCACATAGAACCGGCGGTGGAAACTGTGCTCGCACGCTGTCGTGAAGTGCTGGCGCTGGTCGAAGCTTCCGCGCAGGCAACATGGTCGGCGCTGATGGAACCCATGGAAGAAGTCGACCTGCTCTTTGAATACGGCTGGTCGCCGGTCGGGCATCTGCTGAGTGTCGCGAACTCGGATGCTTTGCGGGAGGCACATGATGCGGCAATGCCGAAGATCGTCGAATTCAGCCTGCAACTGCGGCAAAGCGAGGCTGTTTACCGAAAACTGGTGGCGCTGCGGGATTCCTTGCAATGGTCCGGTTTCTGCTCAGCCCGGCAACGAATTGTGACACGGATGATCCAGAGTGCCGAGCTGTCGGGCATTAGTC
>JANNGQ010001184.1:0-4446 GCA_031403975.1 Planctomycetota bacterium | reverse complement strand
GTTGCAGAGTTTCATCCTGTTCATCGGGTTCGGAAGCCTTGGGCTGTACTCCTCGCTGACGTACCGCAATCCGTCGAGCGCCCTCACATTGGCATCGCTCGTGCTGCCGTTTCTCACGTTTTATGCGATTACCGACTTTCTGCTCGGCGGAAATCTCGGTGTCTGTTTCTGGATCTGCCTGGCGTACGGCTTCACGGCGATTGCCATGATGGTCCCGGCGATGCATGACTTCGACATCGTCCTTGGCCGCAATTCGGGGGATGCAGGACAAGGGCACTGATGTGCCGGCTGGCTGATGAAATACCAGACGACGGCCCAACATTCCTGATGGCTGTGACTGAAGACCGCGGGTAGCTGTACCGGCTCTGGAGCGGTTCCGGAATGGGTGTAGCGAAACTCGTGAGAGTTCCGACCTGAAGTCTCACGACTTCAGTTACATGACGAAAGCCCTCGCTGATGCTTCGGGTTGGTAAAGTGAGTGCCATTGGGGGATGTCCGTTGCGGCTGTCCGGTCCCGTAAGCTGGGAATCCCCGGTCGGAAAAACCTCGCGGGAAGACCTGAAACGTTGCTCTGATCATGCGTTTTCCGTGCCGGGTATTGGCAAGCGTCTTCATCCCAACTCCTTGACCGGCAACGGTTGACGGATAGAATTGGCCGTCGCCAGTGAGGGGTGCAGGAAGCAGGCTCCGGGCGTTGCATACGTCAGATTCCTCAGCGGTTGAGTCTCAGAAGTCTCCCGTTGTTTTTTATACACCCCCGAGCATTTCCGTTGTTCAGTCGGCCCTTTGGGCTGCGCTGTGTGTCGGAACTGAACGTGGGGGGCATTCAAACCGAATGACGGAGTTCATCGTGGGTCACGGTCTCGGAGACGACTTCAAGGAACTTGTTCGGTCGAGCACGAATCTTGTCGATCTGGTGTCTGAGACGGTGGCTCTGAAACCAGTTCGCGGCGGAACGGACTACGTGGGCCTTTGTCCGTTTCATCCGGATCGCAATCCGTCGTTTCATGTTTACCCGGATCGCCAGTCTTATCGCTGCTGGGTATGTGATAAAGGAGGTGACTGTTTTCGCTGGGTGATGGAGAACGAACAAGTCCCGTTCCCGGAAGCTCTCGAATCTCTGGCCCGTCGGGCTCGACTTGAGATTCCAAACAAGAAGCGGGGCGACTGGAACGGCGAGGGGTCCGCAGGTGCTCAGAGTAAATCCAACACACTCGAGGTCGTCGAGTGGGCTGTGAATCTGATGCATCAGGCATTGCGAACCAGTCGGACGGCCGACAATGCACGACAGTATGTGGAGAAGCGAAGACTGTCCCAAGAAACAGTTCGCAATTTCCGGATGGGCTATCACCCGGAAGACTGGAACTGGTTTCTGGAACAGGCTCGCGGACGTTTTACTCCGGCGCAGCTTGTATCTGCGGGATTGATTCAATGCAGGAACAACGGGCCGGGGTATTTTGACAATCTGGTCGGTCGTCTGGTGTTTCCGATCCTGGACGAAAAAGGTCGCCCGGTGGCGTTTGGAGGACGAGTGTTGCCGGGAGGCAACATTGAAAGTGACGCGAAGTACTGGAACAGTCCTGCCAGTGCAATCTTTAATAAGAGCCGGACCCTTTATGCGTTCGACCGGGCTCGCAACGCCATTCGGGACAGCAAGACGGCAATTGTCGTGGAAGGATATATGGATTGCATCGCCTGTCACCAGGCGGGTGTCGGCAACGCCGTCGCCACTCTGGGAACGGCGATGACGGAAGATCACGTGCGGTTTCTGCGGCGATTCGCGGAGAAGAAGGTTGTTCTGGTCTTTGACTCGGACGACGCGGGTCAGCGAGCCGCGGAGAAATCGATCTCGCGATTTCTGGCTCAGGATATGGATCTCAGAATTCTGAGTGTGCCGTCCGGAAAGGACCCGGCAGATTACCTTGAAGAACACACAGCAGAAGACTTCTATCGCCTTACGGAGAAGGCTCTGGAAGCGTGGGAATACAAGTTGCAGGCAGTAGTCAGTCGTCACGGGACGACGACGATTGCAGGGCGGCAGCAGGTGTTGAATCAGATGGTTGAGTTCCTTTCGGAATCACAGGGAATTGCCGGGACTGTTCGCGAGGATCTGGTTCTGAAAAACGTCTGTAGTCGGATCCTGATCGATGAACGATCAGCGCGCCGGCAATTGAACGAATTGAGGGACAAATCACAAAGGCGAGGATCAATCAGGCGTGATGCGGAAAAGCAACCGGCGGAACCAGTCGTGCGACAGGAGAATGCCCTGGAACGTGCGGAACGGGAACTGCTGGAGATAATTCTCTCCTGTCCGGAAAGCATTGATTTTATTCAGCACCAGATTGGAACGGATGACTTCGAGAACGTGCGGCATCAGCGGCTGCTGGAGCTGTGCATCGATCTGTGGAAGGAGGACGGAGACCTTCCCGAACTCAGTCGGTTGATCATTGCGGCGGAATCAGATTCAGATCTTCTGAGCCTGATCAATGCAGTGGTCGATACGGCAGAGGAGAAAGGGATTTTCAGACTCATGACCCATCAGCCGAACGGTCATGAACCCGGCAGCGGAATTTCGGTTCCGCTGCATCTGGAGCGGATTCTGAATCCGCTTCTGCAACGGCGGGAAATACGACTGAACCTCGTCTCGAAACAACTATTGGCACAGACGGCACCGTCCGTCAGCGCACTCGACGACGACACGAAAGACGCACTTCGCCGGCTCTATAGTTTTCGTCAAAGTCAAATGGGGCACCCTTCAGTCATGAAGTAGGTCAGAGACTTTCAACAGACTTCACCACGACTTTGATGTGTTCGATCGCAAACTCAAAGGAGCCACACTTATGCATCGCCTCGACGACAAACTCAGAACTCTGATTGAATCCGGACTTCGCCAGGGTCACCTGACCTTTTCAAAGGTGAATTCCTTCCTGCCGGATGAAGCCACTGATCCGCTGCAGCTGGACAATCTGATCGTCTGCCTTGAAGAGCTGAATATTCAGCTCGTGGCCGATCCCGTTGTGGTTGAGCAGTCCGAACCGCTCGCAGTCCGCAGGAAACGCCGTCCGGAGATCCGTCTCGATGATGACTCGAAGGGAACAGATGATCCGATCCGCATGTATCTGACTCAGATGGGGGAAATCCCGCTGCTGACGCGTGAGGAGGAAATCTTCCTCGCAAAACAAATCGAAGTCACGCGCCGCCGCTTCCGCCGCGCGCTGCTGTCCAGTGAGTTCGCGCTGAACTTCTGTCATGAGACTCTGTTGAAGGTGCATCGCGGCGAACTGCCGTTCGACCGCACAATCAAGGTTTCGATGACGGAAAGCCTTGAGAAAGAGCAGATCCTCGGGCGCATGCCGTTCAATCTCGCGACCGTAGAAAACATGCGCAAGCGGGATCTGGATGACTACGCAAAACTGCGGTCCGCGGAACTGTCGCCATCTGACCGTAGTGCGATTCAGCAGCATCTGGCCGAACGCCGCCGCCGCTGTGTGACACTGCTGGAAGAACTGAGTCTGCGAACGCAGCGACTGCAGCCGTGCATGAAGCGACTCGAGCAGATTTCCAACCGTATGACAGAACTGTACGATCAGGTTTCGAATCTGCGGAACTTGACCTCAGCCGTTGATGAGCGAACTCATCTTCAGAAGGAACTCGACGATCTGACAGCCTTGACCATGGAAACGCCGCAGTCGATGGCGGCTCAGATGCAGATGATTCAGCAGCGACATTCCGAATATGACAAGGCCATGCGGGACTTGTCCGGAGGCAACCTGCGTCTGGTTGTGTCGATCGCCAAAAAGTACCGCAATCGCGGTATGACGTTTCTGGATCTCATTCAGGAAGGCAATACCGGCCTGATGCGAGCGGTTGATAAGTACGAATACCGCCGTGGATACAAGTTTTCGACGTATGCCACCTGGTGGATTCGGCAGGCCATCACGCGTGCCATTGCGGACCAGGCCCGGACGATTCGCGTTCCCGTCCATATGATCGAAACCATGACGCGTCTGCGGGCTGCCGCGAGGACACTGCTCCAGGAAATCGGGCGCGAGCCTTCCGTTGAAGAAATGGCGGAAGTCGCCAGCGTGCCGATCGATGAAGCACGCAGGGTCATGCGGATTTCCCGTCAGCCGATCAGTCTCGACAAGCCTATCGGGGAAGGCGAAGACAGTGCCTTCGGCGACTTCCTTGAAGACAGGGGTACCGACAGTCCGGTGAGCAATGCGGCTTCAGAAATGCTTAAGGACAAGATCGACACTGTCCTGAAAACACTGACGTATCGCGAGCGTGAAATCATCAAGTTGCGTTACGGTCTCGGCGACGGATATACCTACACGCTGGAAGAAGTCGGCCGAATCTTCAAAGTGACGCGGGAACGAGTCCGTCAGATCGAAGCCAAGGCCGTTCGCAAACTCCAGCACCCTGTCCGCAGTCGTCAGCTGCAGG
>JANNGQ010001183.1:0-2825 GCA_031403975.1 Planctomycetota bacterium | reverse complement strand
CGGCATTGGATATATCGGCCCTCCGGGCCTGAAATGCGCAACTTCAAAAAGCGCAAGCGAAGTCAGCCACACAGGTTCCTTCGCTTGCGCTGCAAGGCTTCAAACCCTGAACGAAACCTTGACGATGCACTTCGGCGCGGGCTCCTGCCGGAGGTTGTGAATGCCCGGTTCGAAAAACAAGCAGACGTGCCCGTCCGGCGGATCTTCTCAACCTCGCCCCGAGAATCAATCACACCGTGCGTCGTGCCAGTTCGTACACCGGCCATTCGATTCCGCAGTCGTTGCAATGAAAGCCGACAATCGTAGCCGTGCCGGGAACCGGAAGTCGGTTCCTGGGACTGATCACCGCATCTTCAAGTTCCAGCGGCTCAATATCGTGATGAGCACATTCCGGACAGATGCTGTTCTGGTGCAGCAACCGCGCACGATCAACAGGCTCGCGAAATCGACCGCTCAGAATTACCGACCGCCGTGCCCGGTCGATCGGAATGATGTCGTCGAAGGTGTCTCCAGCAGACTGAGCCGCGACAGCCGGTTTGTTATCTTCCGCCGGGGAAAAGAGGCGCAGGTGGATACGGTTCATGCGTGAATCTTCCTTGAAACACGAATTCTGATCCGGGCATTCGGCTATGACCAGGGCGTCCGACAAAATCCCTGTCGGCGTGAGTCCATGGCCAGCGCAGAAGCAACCGCCGGACCTGAGAGAATCGAGAGAATCCGGGCGGCGACAACAAGAACTCTATCCGTCCCGCCAAGGCGACTCAAGTGGCACCGCGAGGATTTGAAGACTGGAAAAATGCGGCGAATGGGATGTCTGACTGGCGAGGCTCGGATAGCGAACCTGCGTCCTTAACAAAGTGCCGAATCGTCGTAGGGCAGGCTTCAGCCTGCCAGTTTGATCGGGAAATCAATTCGAGCGCGATGGTGTTGGCAGGCTGAAGCCTACCCTACGATTCATCTGGACTATCCCATTGAGCCAACGGTGAGAGTGATTAACGTCGGCGCCAACGGACTTTGGCTGCATCACTTGCGTCCTGAGATTTGGTCGGCAGGATACAGCATCGCAAACGCTCGCAAGTGAGCCTGATGCCTGTTCGCATATTCTGTCGAACGCACTGAACCATTCGAGAGAACGATGATCCGCCTGACGTTTTGCATTTCCGTATTGATGTTCAATTCCGGACAGCAATCCGTCGGAGAAGAACCTATTGCCGCGGACGCCATCGACACAGTCAAACGCCTGCAGGAACAGTCGATCAAGGCAGACACAGCGGCCTTTGGATACTGGGGAACGGACGCAGCGAAGTACACGGGGTGGAAATCACATTCAAATCGGCTGATTCCGGTTTATACGTTCGGGACGAAAGGTGGCGGGAAGGGCGTCGATCTGAGTTCCTGCTCGGGTGCAGACAGTCCGTATCGCTCCGCAGCCAAAGTGCGTGCCTTGTACGGCTATCTGCCGGACAAGACCGTCGATCCGAATGCTGTCTGGATGGATCAGACCAACCTCGCGGACATTCAGAGAGCCGCTGCGGATGGGGGAAAGAAGTACATCTTTCTGTTTGTCTTCGACGGCATGGACTGGCAGACAACTCGGGCAGCCGCGATCTGGAATCAGAAGAAAGTTTCGTACAGCGAGGGACCCGGACAGGGGACACACTTTCAGAACTTTACGGCCGGCGGAACGGCTCAGTTCGGCTTCATGGTGACGAGTGCTCATAACCAGGGGACTGACGTTGATGTGAACGCTCAGACGGTAAAGAATCCGGGAGGTACGATTCGCGGCGGTTACGATGCGTCGAGTGGCGGCGACAGCCCCTGGGACGATCCTCTGGATCCGGGCTACCTGATCGGCAAGCCCTCAAACGGTCATCCCGTTCACTGTTACACGGATTCGTCATCGTCCGCGACAAGCATGACGGCCGGCATTAAGACGTTTAACGGAGGACTCAACGTCGATCCGTCCGGAGAGCCCGTCTCGACGATCGCTCATGAACTGCAGACCAGGGGCTGGCGAGTCGGTGCGGTGTCGTCGGTGCCGATCAGCCATGCGACTCCCGCCGCCGCATATGCTCATAATGTCTCGCGCGATGACTATCAGGACCTCACGCGCGACATGCTGGGACTGCCTTCGATTGCACATCCCGCACAGCCGTTGCCCGGCATGGATGTGGTCATCGGCGGCGGATTCGGGAACTCAGGCAATCCCAAAGACGACGCAGAGAGTCAGGGCGCGAATTATGTTCCGGGCAACCTGTACCTCACCGATGAAGACCTGCAGACCATCGACATTCGTCACGGCGGCCGCTATGCGACGGCCGTGCGGACAGCAGGCCGCGACGGGTCAGAACTGCTTCGTGAGGCTGTCGCCGCTGCCGTCGTCGGTGATCACCGGATGTTGGGATTCTTTGGCAATGGCAAGTACAACGGGCATCTTCCGTTTGCGACGGCCGACCGCCGCTACGACCCGGCTCAGGGAGTCGGAAAACACACCGAGAAATATTCGCAATCTGACCTGACTGAGAATCCCGCTCTGGCAGAGATGACAACCGCAGCGATCGACGTGTTGGCACGAGGTGATAAGCCATTCTGGATCCTGGTGGAAGCCGGCGACGTGGACTGGGCCAATCACGACGACAACCTGGATAATTCCATCGGGGCCGTGAACAGCGGGGACGAAGCGGTCAAGGCCATCACCGACTGGGTGGAGACTCACAGCTCCTGCTGCGCGTCCCATGTCGCCGCGCCGGGGAACGCGGTCGTGAGCACGGTGGTCTCCCCCGGCGGGAGTCGGCGCCACAACTCGTAGAGGTACGACTGGATCC
>JANNGQ010001182.1:0-7193 GCA_031403975.1 Planctomycetota bacterium | reverse complement strand
ATCGCGGAGACGATCAGGCCGGGGACCCCGTCGCGAAAGCCACCACGGAGCAGGTAATTGCGGAGGAATGCCGCCGGCGGATGCACCGCCAGGTCGAACCAGCGTGCGCGCCGGCCCTCCTCGAACAGCTGACGCGCCGCCAGCGACTTGCTCAATTGTTTGGGATCGATGCTCCTCTGCGCGGCGATGCTCGGCAGGCTGGCGCTGGCGCTCAAGCGTGTACTGGGTTTCTGGGGTTCGACTTCCTTGATCAACCGCAGGATCTCGTTAAACGCGGCATCCTTCAATTGCTGCCGTTCCAGCGGTGTGCTGCCGGTCAGCAGTTCGTACAGGATCACACCCAGTGAATAGATGTCGGTGCGCGTATCGACATCCAGATTGTTGTGCTCGGCCTGTTCGGGACTCATGTACAGCGGCGTACCGACCATCATCCCAATCGCCGTGTGCAGCGAATGCTCGGTCAGCGACTGGTGCATCGCCTTGGCCAGTCCAAAGTCAATGACCTTGGTGACAGGCTGGCCGTCGTACAGACAAGCCAGAATGTTCGACGGTTTGAGATCGCGGTGGATGATCCCTTTTTGATGCGCGTGCTGGATTGCCTGACAGACCGACCCAAACAGTTTCAATCGTTCAGGCAGCGACAATCGAGCTTGGTCGCAGTATTCGGTGAGCGGCACTCCTTTGACGAACTCCATGACAAAGTATGGTCGTCCCTGTTCCGTCATGCCGCCGTCAAAGACCTTGGCGATGTTTGGATGATCCATCATGGCCAGAGCTTGGCGTTCGGCTTCGAAGCGGGCCAGCACACTCTTCGAATCCATCCCCGCCTTGACCAGCTTGATGGCCACTTTGCGTCGGACCGGCTCCTTCTGCTCCGCCAGCCAGACGGATCCCATGCCGCCTTCGCCAATCACCTCGATCAGCTTGTAGCGACCGGCAATGATCATGCCTGGAGTCTCCTGACTGCCAGCAAGTTTTGTGGATTCCAGCCGCTGATCTTCCAATTTGCGTTCCGTTTGTCTGGGCAGCAGGCCACCCGATTCGTCATGAGCCCGCAGCAGGGCTTCCACCTGCTCTTGCAGCTTCCCATCCTGACCGCAGGCCGCTGTCAGAAACGCGGACCGGAGATCGTGCGTGAGTTTGACCGCCGCAGCGAAAATATCGTGTTCTGTCATCGGGAATCTCTGCTGATTTTCAGGACAGCACCAAAACGTCACGGCGGAGAGTCCCGCCATTACTCAAGGCGAGATTTCTGGCGGCAAACCGGGGAGAATCTGGATATTTTTCTGACGTGCCTGTCACCCAATGTGCCTTCCGTTCCAATCGGTCGGCCGATCGGGCTATGCCGTGAAGGAAAATTGTCACCGGATTCGTAAGAATTCGGAGGTGACCCGGTGACTCCGAAGTCTCACGAATCCGACTACGAACTCGTTCCGTCATGTTTCACTTTGGCGCATTGTGGCATATTGGTGTGCCGGCGAAGTCGACATTCAGGGAAATCGGCTGCCACAAATGACTCCCGATGGACGCGGGCGTATCATCCCGCAGCGACACAATCGCAAATCTCGCCGTTGAAGGAAACCAAGGATCCAAAAAACGCCCGGGACTGTCGGTTGAGTGGCGATTCCATGCGTTGCAGGCTTCCGGCCTGACAGGTTCGGTGGAAACAGCAAACATGAAGACTTCGGTCGGCAGCCTGTACGCCTGCCCCGCGCTGCGAATTCTGAGGATAGTACTGTGAAACGACCTTTGCACATGTGGACGACCGTCGTCCTGCTGGTTGCTGCGCATTTGCTGCGGCCATCCGACGTTATCGGGCAGCAGCCTTCACCGGACATTACCGAATCCGATCCGGCCGAAGCACGCGCACTTGAATCCGCACTGATCAGCCGCCCTCGACAGCTCACGTTTGAAGGTCGCCGAGCCGGCGAAAGTTACTTCAGCGCCGACGGACGGAAGATGATTTTTCAGAGTGAGCGCGAAGCCGGTAATCCGTTCTTTCAGATTTATCTGATGGACCTTGAAACGGGCGACACTCAGCGAATCTCACCCGGCCATGGCAAGACAACCTGTGCCTGGATTCATCCGGCCGGCGAAAAAGTCCTGTTTGCGTCAACTCAGGACGATCCCTCCGCCGCGCTGGAGCAGACGCAGGAGATCGAATTGCGGGCGTCCGGCAAGGAACGCAGATACTCATGGGATTACGATGAATTCTATGAGATCTACGAATATGAACTGACGACTCAGCAGTATCGCAGACTCACGGATGCGAAGGGGTACGACGCCGAAGGTTCCTGGTCTCCGGATGGTTCACTGATTGCGTTTGCTTCAAACCGATCGGCGTATGAGGAGCAGTTGAGCGACGAGCAGCGAGCAGCGTTCGAACTCGACCCGGCCTGGGCCAACGAGATTTACGTTATGAATGCAGACGGTTCAGACGTGAAGCGGCTCACGGATTCGGCTGGCTATGACGGCGGACCGTTCTTCAGTCCGGACGGGCTGCGCATCTGCTGGCGTCGCTTTTCAGAAAACGGAGCGACGGCCGAGATCATGACGATGAACATCGACGGCACCGATCCACAGCAGTTGACGCACATGGCCGCGATGTCCTGGGCTCCGTATTACCATCCCAGCGGCAGGTATCTGGTTTTCACAACAAACCGGCACGGCTTTGCCAACTTCGAAATCTATCTGATTGATCTGGCCGGTAAGCACGAACCGGTCCGAGTCACTCATACACCCGGCTTTGACGGCCTGCCGGTGTTCAGCCCTGACGGCGAACAGCTGGCATGGACGACAAACCGAACGGCCAACAGTCAGTCTCAGATATTCCTCGCCGAGTGGAACCACCGCAAGGCACTGGAACTGCTCGGACTGAATGAGTCAGCACCATCGATCGCCGGTACAGGAACGACGTCACATCGCGCCATTGCCGTCGCACCCGATGCGCGGCGGGATTTTGCTCCGGCGGATGCCGTGCGGCATGTGGAGTATCTTTGTCGTCCGCAGCTCGGCGGTCGACGGACGGGAACAAAGGGCGAACAGCTCGCAACGAACTACGTCGCCCTGCATTTTGAGACGCTGGGACTGCTTCCTGCCGGAGACGACGGCACATATTTTCAGGAGTTTGAGTTCACATCAGGCGTGTCGACCGGTCCTGACAATTCAGTCATGATCGCAACGACGGCCGACGAAGAAGGGAAGCGTGAGGCTCGGCCCGCGCGGACGCTGTCGCTGGACACGGACTGGCGACCGCTGCCGTTTTCTGCCTCGACCAGTGTCGAACCGTCCGACGTTGTCTTTGTCGGCTATGGAATCCAGAGCCCGGCAGCGGACGGTTTCGAAGAATATGACTCCTACGTTCATCTGGACGTGAAAGACAAATGGGTCGCAGCGTTTCGATTCATGCCAGAGAATCTCACTCCCGAACAGCGTCAGCACTTCAATCGTTACTCGGAACTGCGGTTCAAGGCCATGAAGGCGAGGGACATGGGAGCTCGCGGGATGATCATCATCAGCGGTCCGACATCGGGCGTTCGCGAGCAGTTGATTCCGCTCGTGTTCGACGAATCCGCTCCGTCCGGTTTGCCGCTGCTGAGTGTCAGCGACACAGTGGCCGCGGAGTGGTTTGCCGATCGTGGAAAGGACCTGAAGTCGATTCAGGAAAAAATGGATTCCGGCGAACCGGCCTTCGGGATTCCTCTGGACGGCCTCAAACTTGCCGCAAACATTGACATCCGACAGGAAACAAAGAAGGGACGCAACGTCCTCGGCCGGCTTCAGCTTAATGAATCCGAGGCCGGTCAGATCGTGATCGTCGGCGCGCATGTGGATCATCTTGGCACGGGAAAAGGAAGCGGGTCGCTGGCTCGAAATGATGAAGAGTCACAGATTCACTTCGGAGCTGACGACAATGCGTCGGGCGTGTCGGCAATGATGCAGATGGCCGAGGCGATGGCGACTGCGAAGGATAGCGGAAACCTGACCGGTCATCGCGACGTCGTGTTCGCAGCCTGGTCCGGCGAGGAAATCGGACTGCTCGGCTCAAAGCATTATGTGAAGGCTCTGGAGACGGTGTTCTCTCAGCATGCGGCTGCGGCGGAAGGGAGCAGCCCGACAGAGGGCGATCCGACAACGGTCGATGACACAACGGGCCCGAACACGGGCGGGCTGAATCTCTACATTGCAGCCTGTCTGAACATGGACATGGTCGGGCGACTTCAGGAACGCCTGCTGCTGCAGGGAACAGGGTCGTCAGCCTCCTGGCAGAAACTCGTCGAACAGGCAAACGTGCCGATGGGGCTTTCACTCACGTTGCAGGAAGACAGTTATCTCCCCACTGACGCCCAGTCGTTCTTCCTGCACGGCGTTCCGATCCTGTCGGCATTCACGGGCAATCACGGAGAATATCACACACCTCGCGACACACCGGAGAAGCTCAACTACGAAGGCATCGCAGACGTCGCAAAGCTGATGAGTCTCGTCTGCCGGCAACTGATCAGCGATGAGCGTCAGCCGCAGTTTGTTTCTCAGGACCGGCCGAAAGACGGCCAGCGACGTGCGTCGCTGCGAGCCTACCTGGGCACGATTCCGGACTATGCTCAGTCCGACATCAAGGGCGTCGCACTCTCCGGAGTCGCCATGGGCGGCCCGGCAGAAACAGCGGGAGTCAAGAGCGGCGACATCATTGTGAAACTCGCCGGAAAGCAGATTGAAAACATCTACGACTACACCTACGCAATCGAAGCGCTCAAAACCGGTCAGGAAACGGAGATCGTCGTGCAGCGCGCCGGAAAGGAGATTCTGCTCAAGGTCGTGCCGGGATCCAGAGACTGATTGCGAAACTGTAGCTGAAGTCGTGCGACTACAGGTCGGAACTCTCACGAGTTCCGCCACACCCATTCTGGAGCCGCACTAGCCCTGAAACAGATGACGCAGCACTCCGCCACAGGGCCCGCCCCGGTGGTTTAACGGCTTATGCACCACTTCTCGTCATAGCCAGAACTCATCCGCAACTCGCGCACAAGCGGCCTGCCGTTTTTTCGCGATGCTTTGTGGGGCAGGCTTTCAGCCTGCCTGGACATAAGCGAACGCATGTGTTTTTGAATGGACGAGGCAGGCTGAAAGCCTGCCCCACGATAAAACCGACAGGCCCCAAGCCCGACGGGGTCGCTTGTTAGAGGGTTAGCCATAGAAGTTGCTGCTTGTTCGAAGCTGCCGGATCCTGTAGTTTTCGGCTCCAGTTGATTGTAGTTACGACCTTGCGTGCCGCTGATGAAATTCCTTGTGGAGTGATCGCATGATTTTGCGTCGATTGATTCCGGGCCTCATGGCGGCCATTGCCGTAGCGACTGCAGCTCGGGCGGACGATGTTTCCGATGCCGTCACCGTGTTGCAGTCGGTGGAACCCGGCGGAAAGGGAGCCGCTGCAGCGCGGGAGGCCATCGAATTGCTGGCCGATGCGGGCGACCGGGCACTACTGCCGGTTCTGAACGGATTCAAAGGTTCCAGTCCTCTCGCCGCAAACTGGCTGAGGAATGCGTTTGAAGCAATCGCCGAAGGAACCCGGACTGCGGGCCGAGAACTGCCGGCGAATAAGCTGGAAGCATTTATCAGAGATCAGACGCAATCCCCGATGGCCCGAAGAGTGGCCTATGAGTCGCTGAAGATTCAGGATACGGACATCGAAGCTCGACTGATTCCTGAATTGCTGCTGGACCCCAATCCGGAATTTCGCCGGGATGCCGTGGCGAAACTGATTGACCAGGCATCGGCGGCGACCGATGCCTCGGTCGGGACACCGCTCTATCGCAAGGCTATGCAGGGCGCGGTGCATGAAGATCAGGTCCAGAAGATTGCACAGGCATTGCGAAAGAACGGCGAAACGGTCGACATCCAGAGGCACTTCGGGTTTCTTTCCCGATGGTCTGTTGTCGGCCCGTTTGACAATAAAGACGAAAAGGGATTTGCCGTCGCCTATCCCCCGGAATCAGAGGCGGCGGCAAGCAAAGGCAAGAACTTCGCCGCCGACTACGATGGTCAGCTCGGCAAAGTTCAGTGGAAACCCCTGGCCAGTGACGACGACTATGGCGTGGTCGATATCGCGAAGCAGATTGAGAACTACAAAGGGTCACTGATGTACGCCACCACGAAATGGAACAGCCCTTCCGATCAGCAGGTCGAAATCCGCCTGGGGACCCCGAACTCCTGGAAACTGTGGATCAATGGCATACAGGTCTTCGAGCGAGAGGAATACCATCGCAGTTCTGCGATGGACCAATACAGCGTCCCGGTCACGCTTCGGGCCGGGGAGAATTTCCTGCTGTTGAAAGTGTGCCAGAATGAAATGCCGCAGGACTGGGCGCAGCGGTATCAGTTCCAGGTGAGGATCAGTGACAGCACTGGTTCGGCAATACAGCCCGTGACGACCACCGCCGGCAACGATCTTCAGCCAGGAGTCAGCCGATGAGTGTCTCTGTTCCCGTATTCATATCAGTCGATCTGCAGGAATTACGCATTCGTAGCCACCGTCGCCAGATGGTGAGCGAACGGGCATTTTCCACCGTCTGGCGACGGTGGCTACCGACATTTCTTCAACTGTCGCTCGCTTTAGCTGTCTTGTCCTGTGGTGTGGTTCCCGGGGCCGACTGGCGTCAGTTCCGTGGCAACGATGCGAATTCTGTTGCGGTCGGCGAATCACTTCCGACGGAACTCAGCGGAGACACGATCGCCTGGAAAACAGCACTTCCTGGCCGAGGTCTGTCGGGCCCGATCGTGCTCGGCGACCGCGTTTTTGTGTCGGCCAGTTCGGGATACAGCCAGGACCGGCTGCATGTGATCTGCGTTGATGCGGATTCCGGAAGGCCGAACTGGGAGCGGCAGTTTGCGGCCACCGGTCGCACGATGACTCATGAGAAAATGTGTAATGCCACACCGACCATGGCGACAGACGGCGAACGGGTGTTTGCGTTTTTTTCCAGCAATGACCTGATCTGTCTCGATCTCAAAGGCCGGCTGCAGTGGTTTCGAGGGTTGGGAAGTGAGTTCCCGAATGCCAGCAACAGTCTTGGGATGTCGTCATCTCCCGTAGTGATTGGTAAGACGGTCGTGGTGCAGGTCGAAAGCGATGCAGAATCGTTTGCCTGCGGCGTTGACGTTGAATCAGGCGTCACGATCTGGCAGATCGATCGTCC
>JANNGQ010001181.1:0-5687 GCA_031403975.1 Planctomycetota bacterium | reverse complement strand
TCATGATCGATTCGACAGTTGCGGCTATCTCAGCTTCAAGTTCTGCAGCGGCTCGTTTGCTTCTGCTTTCGTAGCAGCGCATCGGGATCCAACGTGGCGTCGGGGTATCTGAATTCCAGCGAATTCTGCATTGCTCCCCGCAATGCGATTCCGGGCCAACGGCCCAGACATTCTAATCGCCTGGCCCAGGCACAGCGTCGGGCCAGGTCAACGAGCGTCAATCCATCACCACGGCCCAACGGGCCAGCCAGTCAATGAGAGTCGCCCGAGCAACACCCGAATGGCCGGCCCATTGGGCCTGAAATGTTTGCATGGTGTCCGTTTCCTGGGCCGACGCTGTCGCTTGGCCCAGGCTATTGGAATGGGTGGACCTTTGGTCCGGAATCGCCGGCCCTCTGAGAGTTCAGACGACAAATGCCCATTTCTATATTGCGCACTTCAATTCACGATGAATTAAAAAAAAGCCGGCAATTGCGTCGGTCTCCAGAATGACGCACACTGCGTCACAGCTGTCGCCGAAGAATCGCCGACGCAACTCCTGATGATATCTCAAATCATGCCGTCTGATCTGAATCGAAACCACGCCGCTCGGCTTGCCTGTTGTGTTTCATCTGCGTGTCCACAGGCGACAGTCCGGACTTTTGTCGTGTTGATGCTGACGCTGTGCAGTTTCGCAGCAGGATGCGGAAAGTCTGAAAAAGCAACAAAGCCAAAATCCGAAGCACCGGCGAAGATCGTGAAGACTCTGCAGGAAACAGAACTGGCGGTGCTGCACCTGACTTCTAAAGCCGTGGAACGTCTGGGGATCACATTTGCTGCTGTCAGAATGCAGCCCGTTCGGCAGCAGCGATTCCTCGGTGGTGAACTTCTTATTCCGCCCGGAAACACAATCATCGTTTCTGCGCCGCTCGCCGGAACACTCACAGCCCCCGATGGAAAATCGATTCCACTGCCGGGAAGTCATGTGGTTGTCGGTGATCCGATTCTGACGTTCATTCCGCTGTTGTCACCGGACCGGGCTGTTCCCACTCCGGCGGAGCGGATGCAGATGGCAAATTCCCGCGCAACGCTGGTGACTTCGCAGATTGCCGCAGACGGTGATGTGCAGCGGGGCATCGCGGAGGTGGAGGCCGCTCAGATTGCTATGGATCGCGCCGACCAGCTGCTGCGCGACCGGGCCGGCAGTCAGAGACTGCTCGATGAAGCGACGGCACAGCTGCAGATTGCACAGAAAACACTGGACGCCTCGCGGGAGCGCAAGGCAATGCTGGATCAACTGACTCTTGACACGGAATCCGGAAACGTATCACCGATGCCGATCATCGCTCCTGGTTCAGGCATGCTGCAGGCGATGAACGTCGCAGTCGGGCAGACAGTCGCGACCGGACAGGCACTCTTCACGATTGCTGACATGACAACGCTGTGGATTCGGGTGCCGGTCTATGTCGGTCAGCTCGGCGATTTTGATTTGAAGGTCAAAGTGCAGGCAGGTGCAATATCGGGACGTGATTCCGGCGAAACCCGGACGGCCGAACCGGTCGATGCTCCTCCGTCCGCCAGTGCCGTCGCGTCATCGGCCGACCTGTATTACAGAATCGACAATGCCGACGGCAGACTTCGTCCCGGGGAACGACTGGGCGTATCGATGCCGCTGAAGCACATCGCGGAGTCACTGACCGTTCCGAGTGCAGCCGTGCTGTATGACATTTACGGCGGCACATGGGTGTATGTCCCGGGTGAAGACAATACCTTTCGCCGTCAGCGAATCATTGTCCGGTTTCTCACCGAGGATCTTGCGGTGCTCAAGGCCGGGCCGCCTGTCGGGGCTCAGGTCGTTGTGGGCGGTGCGGCGGAGTTGTTTGGCACGGAGTTCGGGCCGGGGAAGTAGCGATGCCGTGAGCCTTCCCGCCACCGGGCTCGCTCCGAATGGCATGGACTTAAGCGGATTTTCGCCAGGATGGGGCTCGTCCCCATCGAGCGATGATCGTCACCAGACAAGAAGTCAGGAGAGCGTTTTCGCCCCTGCGGAGCTTGCCTCCGCAGGGCGATGATCAATGGAATCACGGCTCCATGCGGACAAGCCGCAATGGTGGCCACGTACCAATTCCTGGCATTGGCTGGTGCTGATCCTCGCTCAACGGAGGCAAGCTCCGTCGGGGCGTAAAGAGTTCAAAACGCTTAAGTCAACGCCACCGGGCTCGCTCCGGTGATTTATTGGCTTGTGCTCTAATGCCGCCGGAAATCAGTAGCGCAAAAGCCGTTGAACCACCGGGGCGAGCCCGGTGGCAGTTATTCTTCAGCACACCAACCCGAAATCCTGCGATTCATCATGTTCTGGCTCATCTCCGCATCGCTCCGGTTTCGATTGCTCGTCGTGGCACTTTCGGTCGTGCTGATCGTCATTGGCGTGAGGTCAGCCGACCAGATTCCGCTGGATGTGTTTCCGGAGTTTGCTCCGCCTCTCGTCGAGATCCAGACCGAGGCACCGGGGCTCTCGACCGAGGAAGTCGAGAGTCTGGTGAGTGTCCCGATTGAGAACTCACTCACCGGGATTCCGTACGTCCGGACAGTCCGGTCGAAATCTGTGCTGGGACTGTCCTCGATCCGCCTGATCTTTGAACCCGGGACGGATCTGCTGGTGGCGCGGCAGCTGGTTCAGGAACGGCTGACTCTGGCCGCGGGTCGGCTGCCGCAGGTCGTCAAGCCGCCCGTGATTCTGCCGCCGCTTTCATCGCTCAGCCGCGCCATGAAGATTGGCATGACGTCGCCGACGCAGTCGCAGATGGACATGACGGTGCTCGCGAAATGGACGATCCGGCCTCGCCTGATGTCAATCAACGGCGTGGCGAACGTGGCGATCTGGGGAGAGAAAGACAGGCAGTTTCAGGTATTGATTGACCCCGATCGGCTGCAGGCGCACGGCGTGACGCTGGACATGATCACTCAGGCGGTTCGCACGTCCGCTGTGGTCGGCTCCGGTGGATTCATCGACACACCCAACCAGCGGCTTGCAATCCGGCATGTGTCGCCGATGTTTGGTCCGCAGGATCTCGAACAGGTGGCCGTGGCGTTCCATGCGGGATCACCGCTGCTCCTGGGCGATGTTGCCGAGGTCGTCGTGAGTTATCCGCCTCCCATCGGCGATGCGATCATCAACAGCGTGCCTGGGTTGATGTTGATTGTGGAAAAGCAGCCGTGGGCGAACACGCTGGATGTCACTCGCGAAGTTGAAGCAGTGATGAAAGATATTCAGCCGGGGCTTGGCGATGTGGCCATCGACACCACGATCTTCCGTCCCGCAACATTCATCGAACGCTCGCTGCATAACCTGACGGAATCCCTGATCATCGGATGTTTCCTGGTCACGGTTGTGCTGCTGCTGTTTCTGTTTGACTGGCGTGCCGCGCTGATCAGCGCAACGGCCATTCCGCTGTCGCTGCTGGCCTCGGTCCTGGTGTTGTATTACCGCGGAGGAACGATCAACACGATGGTCCTTGCCGGGATGGTGATTGCACTGGGCGAAGTCGTCGACGATGCGATCATCGACGTGGAGAATATCATCCGCCGGCTGAGACTGAACCAACGGCTGGCGACGCCGGAATCCGCATTTCATGTAGTGCTGCAGGCGTCGCTGGAGGTTCGAAGTGCCGTAGTTTACGCCAGTCTGATTGTCGTACTGGCGTTTCTGCCCGTGTTTTTCCTGGAGGGCCTGGCCGGGTCCTTCTTTCGTCCTCTGGCAGCGTCTTATGTTCTGGCCATCATGGTTTCGCTTGTGGTGGCGCTGACGGTGACACCGGCATTGTCTCTGATGCTGCTGCCCGGTGCGATCGGCCGTCGGATGGATGCTCCTCTCGTGCGTCTGCTGAAACGGGTCTATCTGCCGGTGCTGCGGACGATTGTGGCGGTTCCGTGGTTGAGCGTGCTGGTGGTCCTGATGACCTATGGCGTCGGTGCCTGGGCGATCCCGCGGCTGGGGGAAGAGCTGCTGCCGAAATTCAAAGAGACAGACTTCCTGATGCACTGGGTGGAAAAACCAGGTATCGGGATCGAAGCCATGGACCGGATCACCATTCGAGCCAGCGAAGAACTGCGGTCGATTCCCGGTGTACGCAACTTCGGATCTCACATCGGGCGTGCAGAAGTCGCTGACGAAGTCGTCGGGCCGAATTTCACGGAACTCTGGATCAGCGTCGACGAGTCCGCCGACTACGACAAAACAGTGGCCACGATCCAGGAAGTTGTGGACGGGTATCCGGGTCTGGACCGCGATCTGCTGACGTATCTGACCGAACGCATCAAGGAAGTGATCTCCGGCACCAGCGCCACGATCGTGGTGAGGATCTTTGGTCCGAATCTGGATGAACTGAGAGCGACAGCTCAGCGTGTCGCCGCAGAAATCAAACCTGTCGAAGGTGTGACGACGCTGAAAGTCGAACCGCAGGTGCTTGTCCCGCAGATTGTCGTCCGGCTGAATCCGGATGCTGCCTCACGATTCGGACTGACAGCCGGCCGAGTTCTGACTGCGGCATCCACATTGGTCAGCGGCTTGAAAGTCGGAGAAATCTATGACGACCAGAAGATCTTCAGTATCGTTGTCTGGGGGCAGCCGCAGATCCGTCGCGATGTGGCGGCTCTGCAGCGGCTGATGATCGACATTCCGACAGGTGGCCAGGTGCCGCTGGGCGACATCGCCGACATTTCGATCGAACCGAGTGCCAACGTGATTCAGCGGGAGGGCGCTTCTCGACGGATCGACGTCTCGTGCAATGTTGACGGTCGTGACCTCGGCGTCGTTGCCCGCGAGATTGAAGACCGTGTCCTTGACAACGTGACATTCGGTGCCGGGTATCATCCGGAGTTTCTCGGCGAGTATGCAGAATCACAGGCGTCGCTCTGGAGGATTCTGGGACTTTCAGCACTGGTGTTTGTGGGGATTCTGGTGCTGCTGCACGTCGATTTCCGGTCAGTCCGAATCGTGCTGCTGGTGTTTCTGACACTGCCCTTCGCATTGTTGGGCGGAGTGGCCGGAGCATTCCTCTGCGGCGGTGTGATCTCGCTGGGATCGCTGGTCGGGTTCGTGACCGTGCTGGGGATCGCGACTCGCAACGCCATCATGCTGCTGGACCACTATCGACATCTGCGACGGGAAGAAGGCGTGGCATTCGGCATTGAGCTGATCACGCGCGGCGCGGAGGAACGCCTGGCCCCGATTCTGATGACCGCACTGACCACGGCACTGGCCTTGCTGCCGCTGCTTTACGCAGGCAGTCGCCCGGGCAACGAGATCGAGTACCCGATGGCGTTC
Source organism: Planctomycetota bacterium (assembly GCA_031403975.1). Lineage (GTDB taxonomy): Bacteria > Planctomycetota > Planctomycetia > Planctomycetales > Planctomycetaceae > SXXK01. The sequence goes on along the minus strand of JANNGQ010001181.1, from coordinate 382 downwards.
GTCATCTTCGGCGGCCTGATCGCCGCGACTTCGCTGAATCTGTTCCTGATGCCCGCACTGTTCCGACTGGTGGGCAATGTGGAATGGCGGAAGGACGAGGAGTAGCGAGTCCGACGGTTCAGCACGCAGGAAGCGATTTGCTGTTGTCCTCCCTCTGTGCTGGCTGGAAGCCTGCCCCAAAATCAGACCGACAATCCCCAAGGAGAAAAGTGGCCGAAAGGCCGGATGAGGGACATTCGCGGGTGCTGATGCTCGCAGATCCTTCACCTCGTAGAGGCTCGGCGCACCGGGCGACAGCTGTCGGTGCTGCAGCGCGTCTTGCGCCAGTTGAGAACTTGGTTCGAGCTTCGCCCGCAACTCAAACCAGAGTTGTTTCAACCGC
>JANNGQ010001180.1:0-2288 GCA_031403975.1 Planctomycetota bacterium | reverse complement strand
CGCCGAACGGCCAGAACCAGCACGCCGAAGCCGGAATCGTACCGAAAGCAAGCACGGTTATGAGCAGAACAAGTTGCGTTATTCGTTTCATGGGACTGGATTCACTATTCGATCGCAGATTGCGTTTAGGACTCGCGGTAGCCGGGTGTCAGAAGCCCGGCTTTTTCAAAAAGCCGGGCTTCTGAGAGTGCCCTCAAGCTGTCTGTTTTACCGAGGCGGCCTGAGGGTTGTCAAATGCAGAGATCGCCAATCACCGGATCGGATGCAGCACCGGCAGCTGTGGAGGCTCGGTACAGGCCGGCGGGAGAGACTGGTCAGGATTCAGGACGTCGAACGGAGTCCAGAGCTTCTCCCAACTCTTCCACGACGTGATCGAATCCGAGAATACCACTGTTTCGCGCTCGACCGGCAATAATCCGGCAGCGGCTGCATCGCCCGCGGGAACTGGTCGAATCGTGCCTTTGCGATTCAGATCCACCGTCAATTCATGGCTGAACATTCCGTTGGGCCAGATGGCAAATCCCTCTGAATTGATGTCGTACTCGTGCCTTCCGATGAAGTTGTTCTCAATCTGTTCGCGGACCATGTCGATGCCCGACTTGCGATAGAATCCGGTCAGTGCGTTCTGGAGTGACCTGAGCTGATCGGAGGAGACACATCTCAGCCAGCCGATCTGAGGGACCGATGCTGCCACCCAGCCGCTTTGCTCCTGAAAAAGAAGCTTCACGGGCAGATCACCCAGTCGCTTACACACCAGATCAATCGAAAAACTGTTGGACGCCGTATGGATGTGGCCGCTCTGCAGTCCGAAATCCTTCCAGACCGGGCAAAGTGTCAGCAGCCGGATCAGCTCCCGATCGGCGAAATTCCGGATGGCCTGTTCAATCTGATCCAGTTTCTGCCTGCCGGCGCGGCGTGCACTGAAGCGGCGGAAGGACGCCTGTTGATGTTCCAGCCGGCGCAGTCGACGAAACAACTTCGGAAGCGTGCCGGAGTGGAATCCGGGACGCAGCAGTCTCGCCACGGTTTCTCCATGACTGCCGACCGCGACGGGCGTCAGCAGATCCTTTCGGTTCGCCTGATACAGCCGCCAATTCTCTTTCAGTTCCCAGACCAGGAATCCAAAGATGCCGGGCAGGAAAAAGATATTGAATCCTGTAAACAGTCCTGCCAGAGCCAGGCCCATGTAGGGTGTGAACAGTTTCAACATGAACCGGCCGACAAGCTCAATCATCGGCAGGAACATTTTGTGCGCCACGGTCACGACCGGGAAGTGTTTTACCGGGTGCAGTGTCGGTTCTATCAGCAGATTGACGTAGATCCGGATCAAAAACGAGAAGAACGACCAGATCACTCCGAGGCAGGCCTTGAGGACCACAGACATCCAGCTCTCGTCACTGTGAAACCTCAGCCATTCATCGACCGCATAGAGAAAGCGTTCGATAAAATTCAAAATGGTCCGAAACAGATCGATCACCCAGTCGATCACGGCCATCACGACTCGTGCGCGGAGCTGGTACCAGGTATTGCCGACCCATTCCGCTGTCAGCTCCTGTGCGTCCTGCCCCAGTCTTGAATTCAGGGCCATGCTGAAGAGCACAGTGATGCTGCCGACCCACCACCAGCTGAGCATTACGCCCGTCACCAGCCATGGCAACAGTCGCACACCTACGAACGACACAAGGCCGGGAAGGACAACGATCCGCCGAAAACGCACGACGGTCCAGTTTTTCCACACTCGCTGAACAGCCGGCAGCCGGATGATTTTCAAGGGCACGCTGATCAGAATTTTCTTCGCGAGTCTCCAGGCCGCAGCGACCCACTGCAGGAACCAATGCCGGAATGACACAACATGAATCAATCCCATCAGCAGAAAACCCACGATCAGGACCCAGGAGACCGTCTCCAATTGGCGGTTCAGGATTTCATCCACGGCTTCATCTGTGTTTTTTGGCCGAACGGCGATGAGTTCCTTCGCTGCAGTGTTCGGTGCTGAAACAGTTTCTCTGGATGGGGAATCAGTGGCTGACGGCTTTGGTTCTGCCGTGGTGCCCTCCACAGCGTCGGTCGAAGTCAGATTCGCCGTGTCTGTGAGGATTCCGCGCGTGTCGCTGGACGAGATCTCCGGTACCGGATCACTCGGCCCCGGCGGACTTTCCGCAGCGATGACCGCATCGTCACCAGCAGTGTCCGTCGATCGGGAACCTGCCGACGCGGCATCCAGAGTCGTCGTTTCCGAATCGGTGGTGTCGGTTGTTTCCAGTGATGTCGCAGCCGGATCTGAGCCC
>JANNGQ010001179.1:0-7862 GCA_031403975.1 Planctomycetota bacterium | reverse complement strand
TTCTGATGGAATTGGCTCTTTGCTCCCAATCTTCCATTGCCTCTTTGATCCTGCTGATATGAGTCCGAGTGATCCATCGCTTCTGGTGGACGGCCCCATCAATGTGGCGGGGCTTGCCGTGTCGGATGCCCGTAAGCTGATTGCTTCCCATCTGGCGAAAACGCTGGCTGATCCCTCCGTTCGCGTGTCCCTGAGCGAATTTGCCTTGCAACAGGCAATCAGCGGGGAACATCTGGTGGCTCTCGACGGGACAGTCAACCTGGGAGCCTACGGTCGAGTTCGGGTAACGGGGTTGACCGTCGAAGAAGCACGGTTCCGGATCAATGAGCATCTGGGCAATTACCTTCAAACTCCGAACGCATCAGTGGACGTCTTTGCTTACAACAGTAAGTACTACTACGTCATTCTGCAGGGAGCAGGCCTTGGTGACCGTTTAATGCCGTTCCCAGTGACGGGGAACGAAACGGTCCTCGACGCATTGGCAAACGTGGAAGGTCTGTCGGGTACTTCGTCCGACCAGATCTGGATTTCTCGGCCAGGCCGAAATATCTTCGACGGACATCAGTTGCTGCCCGTGAACTGGTCCGGCATAACGGAGCAGGCAGACCCAGCGACGAATTATCAGATTCTGCCCGGTGATCGCGTGTTCGTCCGCGAGAATTCGCTCATCGCAGCGGACACACACCTTGGCCAGGTCATCGCACCACTGGAACGAATCTTCAGCGTTGTGCTGCTGGGCACGAATACTGTCAGCAGACTTCAGTTCTACAAGCAATTCGGACAGAACGGCGGGAATAGCGGCGGCGGGATTGGCGGCGGAAACTGACTTGCCGTCCTTGATCTGATGGTGCGCGATCGACGTTGTTGGGGGGAATGGTTGTGATGCACAGGCCGTCACTGAAAACTCTGCAGGGCTGCGTTGCAGCGATGGGCATCGTGCTGATCATCAGTTCGAGCGGTTGCGGAATGACGACGAGACATCGAAACCGTCAGCTGGAGAGAAGCTGCTCGCAGGAACTTTTAGGGGTCGAAGATGTGGTCTTCCATGGCCATCGGAAAACCTGCTGGAGAAACTGGAACGAAGCCGAGTGGGCAGCCCAGGCGTGTCCTCCAGATCATCAAATTGAGGAAAACTGCGAACTGCAGGCCGTTCAGGACGTGCCGATGGTGCCGGAATTGCCCTGAGATGCACTAAACGGAAAACGTCGCTGGTGGCAGCATGTGCCACCAGGCGAGAGTAAACGGGCCGGCGAAGAGAGGACTGTCGAGCAGATCCAACAATCCTCCAAAGCCAGGCATCAGCACGGCGGAGTCTTTCTTCTGCACGTCGCGCTTGATGAGTGATTCGCACAGGTCACCGATCAGCCCGATCATTCCCAGCGATGCTGAGTACGCAAGGACATTCCAGAGTGATGCGGCAATCGGTTTCACGGAGAACATTGCGCCTCCGAAGTTCAGCCAGAGCCAGCCGCCAAGAGTGCTCCCTGCAATGGCCCCGAAAAGTCCCATCCAGGTTTTCCCCGGACTGAGCTTCGGTGCCAACTTTCGCTTTCCCCAGAGGCGTCCAAACGTGTAGGCCAGCGTGTCTCCGGATTTGACACAGATGATCATTGACGCAATCACAAAATAGCCTGCCCGAGGATCGGGGAACCACCGCAACTGAGCCATGACGGCCAGCAGTCCGCCCGCATAAAAGACTGTCAGCAGATTTGCACCGAGTGATTCCATGGATCGTCCCGGTTGCTCATATCGGACAGCTTCCAGCACGAGCAGCACGCAGAATGACGCAGTCAATGCCGCACCAATCCAACCGAGGGAATCCATCGCTGGTGGGGTGACGGCCGTCGGCGATGAAACCAGAACATGTCCCCATCCGCTGACGACGACCAGCACGCTCAGAATCGCTGCAACCGGAAAATGAGGCTGCATGGAACGTACGGCCATCAGGTCCGTCAGTTCAAACGAGTTCCTGAGCGCGACAAGGCAGCAGAACGTCAGCAGCAACCAGGCATTGTTTCCGATCGAATGATCGAGCCAGAACAATGCGACCAGCGATGGCACCAGAATCGAGGACATCAGCAGTCGCCAGCTCAGCATGAATTGAACTCCCTGCAGGGCTACAGTCGTTCGATGGTCACCGCCATTACGATCGGAGCGGTCGTGTCGGAGCCTTTGACGAGTTCGATGGTTTCGATCAGATCTCGGTTCTTCGGGGTGACTGTGATCCGGCGGAGCTGCTGGCCGCCCAGGGCGTAGGCGAAGTCAGAACCGGGGACGTCGACGCGGCGTATGTAATCGGCGAAGTGGACTCCGTTGAGCAGTTCCAGATCTTCCGTTGATCCCCCCTTGTAATGCAGCCGGACGATCAGCGAGACGCTTTTTTCCCGTTGAAACGGAAAGTTCCAGCCGCCGACGCCGCTCAATAAGTGGATCGCCTTCGCTTCAGAGTTGCAGGGCAGAGTCACGGATTTCGGCATGGTTGGCGGCAGCGAACCGCGCGGGCCGTAGAGCAGAATGATGTTCGGCACGGACTTCCCGCGCGGGTCCGTCAGAATGAACGGGATGTCCTTGAAGATCCTGGGATTCCAATCGCTGAATACCATGCGGTCCGGGCCTTCGTCGTCGTTGCCGAAGAGGCCTTTTGTACTGATGGCGGTAGCGTAGCGATCCAGCGACACGGGCATAAACCTGCCTTTGTCGATCAGGAATTCCAGCAGGTTACGGAAGTCGTCCGGCGTCATCTGCTTTTCGAATCCATCAGGCATCACGGATTTGCGGGATCGGACCAGTTCGTCGATATCTTCCCGAGCGACGTTGTGTTCCTTCGCTTCGGCATCGATCAACGTGATGGCCGTGCGCGATTCGCCGGACATCATGCCGTTAATCACCAGGCCATCGGTCCTGACGACCGTGTAGATCCGGAAATTCCCTTCGACGCTGCGACTCGGGTCAATGATGTGAGTCAGCAATTCGTGCTTCGGATGCACGGCCATGCCGGTCAGATTCGGTCCGATGGTCTTGCCTTCGGTGCCGTGCATGTGACAGCGTGAGCAGTGCTTGACAAACATGGCTTTGCCGGCGGGGATGTCGCCTTTCTCCTCGCACAGCGACAACATCGACTTGAGGACTTTGTCACGATCGGCATCCGGAAGTCCGCCGCCCGCGGCCATGAGAGTTTCGGCGATCGTGCGAAGTTCCTGGTCCGGGTGCACTCGCAGAGCCTGTTTCTGGTCGAGCGTCAGGTCACCGATTTCCATCGTGTGGGCTTCGATCGCCTTGAGCAGTGCCGAAGTCGTTGCCGGGCGGGCGAGGAGAACTCGGACCGCGGCCGCCTTCATCTGTGGAGTCATCTGCTCCGTGCGCGCCACGAGTTGCGTCCCGAGTGACTCGGCAGCGCTGAGACCTGCGGCTTCGATGATTCCCACAGCGAGATCCGGCGGCGTCTGCAGAGTCAGTGTCTCAAGTACTGACGTGAGGACGTCCTCATTCTCTGCCTGAAATCCGACGGCTTCCTTCGCAGCGTTGATTCGTTCGGGAATCTCTCTGGTGTCGTCGCTGAGAACGTTCAGGAGCGTTGCCACGATTTCGGCGGCGTGAGCTTCCAGCGATTTCGAACCGCACAGTGACGAGAGTTGCAGCAGCTTGCCCTTTGATGACGCAGGGACTCGTTCGAGCAGGTTCAGCAGCGATGCTTCCAGGGCCTTCGACGCTTCGATCCGATGCCCGCGCGGCCAGCCGGCGGTGAGGCCTCGCACGACAATTTCTGCCAGTTGTGGCGGAGCTGTTTCAAGCCCGACGAGCAGCGACTGCATGTCATCGATCGTCGGTCGACCGCGAGCGATGTGCTCGGCCACGATCTCGGATGTCTGCAATGCGGCGTCGCTGAGAGGCAATTCCTTTTGTTCGTCCGACTGAGCCAGAGCTTTCAGGAAGTACACCGCATGAGTCGCCGCGGCCGCTGTGACGGCATCGCTTTCCCAGGTGTCGAGGTTGTCTCGCTGAGCGAACTCAGCAACCGTCTGCCCTGCCGCTTTTGCGAATACTTCACCTTTCCTCGGGGACGGTTCCGTGTCGGCGATGCACAGAATCACCTGCAGTCGCACTTGAGCATCAGTCTCACTTGTCAGAGACCCAACTGAAAGCAGCACGTCACCCGCTTTCCATTCGCTCAGCACTCCCGCGGCGTTGCGACGAACCCCGGCGGATGGATGCCACATTGCATCCCGTGCGGCTGTCTCGGCTCTGGAGTTGTCTGCCAACTGAAGCCCGTTCAGAACCCATAGTGAGTGGATCGCACCAACGTTAAGTCCGATGGCATCAACACTTTCATCCTGAATCATTTCCAGCAATTGCGGCTCGATGTCGATGGCGTTCCTCTCCAGCAACAATCGCTGAGCCTGCAATCGCCAGTTCATCGACGGATGCTTCAGTGTTTCCACAAGCTCGGCGTTGGAGGCATCAGCGAGACTCGCGTACGAATGGGTCACATCTTTGCCGTCGTCGGTCGGGAGGACTCGATAGATCCGACCGTGCTTCTTGTCACGCAGATCACTTTCGTAAGCGTTACCTCTGCCGGTCCGGAAACCCTGCGGCGTGGGGTTATGCTGAATAATGAAGTTGTACCAGTCCAGAACCCAGACAGCTCCGTCGGGCCCGACTTCGGCCATGATCGGCGAAGCCCATTCATCGTCGCTGGCAAGCAGGTTTGTCGGACTGGTGGATTTGTAGCCCGCTCCGTCACGACGCAGAACAAAGGTTCCGACGAGATGTCCAGTGGGTTCGCAGACGAAAGCCGTCTTGTTCCACCACTGTTGAGGAAACGTGCGAGCCGTATACAGAGCGTGACCGGCACCAGCCGTGTAACCACCGAACTGGTCTACCTGCCGCACATTCTCGGTGATGGCTTTGAACAGATAAGTGTCCGCGATCGTGCCGATATCCGGTGCCGCCCAGCCGCGGACTTTTTCGTAGTACCGATTGGCAATCGGCATGAACACACTCGGGTTGTGATTCGCCGTGGATCCGAAGATCAGGCCTTCTTCCGTGATACCCAGTCCCCAGGTGTTGTTGTTCGTCGAACGCACGAACTCCAGATCGGTGACTGTCGGCGGATCGGTCGGGGACAACTTGAATCGCCAGAAGCCCTGTCGGAATGACTGAGTGGTCTTGCCGTTGCCTTCACTCGCGCCAAAACGGGGTGTGCTGTCGTTGTAGCCCTGCATCGCCCAGATCCAGTTGTCGAGGCCGTAGCGGAAATTGCTGACTCCGCCGTGAGTATCGCCCGCTCCCCAGCCGGAAATGAGCACGGTCTTCAGGTCGGCCTTATCGTCGCCGTCAGTGTCCTTCAGGTACAGCGTTTCGGTTGCGTTCTGCACGACCGCCCCGCCGCGACAGATGACAATGGCTGTCGGAATCGAAAGTCCTTCAGCGAAGATCGTGAACTTGTCGGCGACCGCGTCACCGTCGGTGTCTTCGCAGATGCGGATGCGGTCACGGTCCTTCCCCAGTTCATTGGGATAGTCCAGAGTTTCACAGATCCACAAACGACCTCGTTCGTCCCAATTCATGGCAATCGGCTTGGATTCAAAATTCCGTTCATCGGCGTACAACCGCAGAGCCATTCCTTCCGGCATTGAATAGTGCTGCATCGATTCTGCGACTGACAGCGGCAGCTGCATCGTTGTCTTAGGCGCTCCCTGAACGCCCCACTGACGGCCGGGTGTGTAGTTCGGAATCTTCGGTCCGACTTCGGCATGCTCGAACGCAGCGACGTCCGTTCGAAGTTCCGTCATCTTCGGCGGCGTGAATGCTTCGAGATCCATAAACACAGGCACGCCAGAGACATCTTTCCCGCAAGCCCAGCGGATGCCTCGTTCGACAAGATTGCTGAATCCCGGATTAGTAAATGTTCGGTCGTCATGTCCCCAGGCTGTGTAGAAGACTCGGCCCTTGCCGTGAGTCCTGACCCACGACCATGGTTCGCGTTCGTTGCCGTCCGCCTGATCGCCCTCAACGCGATACTCCAGCACCGTGCGGTTCTCTTCGTTGTGCAGATGATGGATGTACGTTTCATCCCAGCTCGAAAATCCGCTGAAGCCGTTCATGATCGGATGCGACTGGTCGACAATCTGAGTCCTGAATACCTGTCCCCCGTGTTTTTGGAACTGAGCCCCCATGAGCTTGACCATGTCCGGGTTGTTACGCCAGCAGTAGGTTGCACAGTGCAGCGGAATAAACCCCTTGCCACCTGCAACGTAATCCAGCACGGCCTTCGCCTGAGCGTCTTCGATCGTGTCGATGTTCGCGTACAGCACGAGCCCGTCGAAGTCCCTCAGCACATCCGGTGTGACATCTTCCATCCGATCTGTGTACTTCAGTTCGATCCCGCGCTGTTCCAGTACCGGAGCCAGTTCATGAAACCGCTCCGACGGCCGATGATGCCCGTTGTCGCCCATGAAGAGCAGTTTCAGGTCTGCGGCCGTCGCGCTGGTGGCGAACGAAAGAACGGCCAGCAGTCCAACGGAGCGGAGGAGCAGAGGGGCTTGGGAGAAATTCGGCATGAGAACGAAGAACAAGAAACGATTCATGTTATGATCCATAGCTTCGCCTATCTGGATGGGCGCTTGGGAGCAGTGGAGAAACGACTTATTCGATTCTCTTGAGGACCCATGCGTCGGGATTCCTGATCATGTTGACGAGCATTGCGATAATTGCGTCGTACTCGATAAACAACGGTCTGACAATCTCTGGGTCAAGGTACTTTGTTTCGACCGTAAACTGCAGCCATACCTGAACCTCAGCGGCCTCACGTTCGCAGTCACTCAACTTGCTGAGAAAATGAGCCTTATTAACGGCGTTTTCTCCAGACCTCAGCCATGTTCGCACAGACGGATCGCGACGATCGACGAATCTGATCGGTCAGCGAATACGTTTCCTCCCCTGGAAACCCCTTTGAGAGCTCAAACACCGTCATCGCAGCCGTAAACGACTTTTTGTCGACATCCAACTCTGTATGTCGCGTAATCAAGAATCACCTCATCCGCAATTTCTCTCCCTTGCTCCTCTGCTCCCTCGCCTCGTTCTACCGCAGCGTAAACTCCGGCAGCTGCACAATCTCGCCGCCCTTGAGCGCTGATTCATGAGCACAGATTCCGACACAAGTCCAGTTCGCGCTGGTCACAGCGTTGGGACGAGGATCGCGGCCTTCCACAAGGGTGCTCAGGAATTCGTGGACCAGGTGAGGGTGCGAACCGCCGTGGCCTCCGCCCTGCAGAAACGACAGGTGCTCTGCATCGTGGATCTCCGCGGGCTGAGTGAACCGGCGAATCGGCTCCGGCAGCAGATGGGCAAAGTCCGGAATCGTGACCTTCTCCGGAATTTCAGGCTCTGGCTTCTTCGCCGTGTGAATGACATGCGGTTCGTGCTCCACGAGAGTCCATTCAAAACTCTTCTTCGTGCCGTACACGTCAAAGCTCTCTCGATATTGGCGAGCCACATCGTACAGGAACCGCCAGATGTGAGCCGTGAGGTCCGTGTTCCGGATCTTGATGTGACACGTTTCGACGGCGAATTTGTTGCCGGACTTCTTTGCAATATCGTCGCGAACAGTGCCGGAACCGAAGCAACTCACATACTCGGCAAGGCCGTCAACCAGTCCCAGGCAGGGGCTGACCACATGAGTCGCATAGTGCATCGGGATCATCTTTTCCCAGTAGCTCGGCCAACCGTCCATGTCCTGCGGATGGGACGCTGCGAGATGCTGGATTTTGCCGAGTTCACCCCTTCTTGTACATCTCCGTGATGAACAGGAATTCGCGGCTGTACACGACGGTCTCCGCCATCATGTACTTCAGTCCTGTCTG
>JANNGQ010001178.1:0-5995 GCA_031403975.1 Planctomycetota bacterium | reverse complement strand
CAATGACTATTTACGGAGCCGGCGTGATCGGCTGCGAGTATGCGTCGATGTTCCGCAGTCTGCCGGTGAAGCTGAATCTTATCAACACGCGGACAAAGTTGCTGGAGTTTCTCGACGACGAAATCTGCGATGCTTTGGCGTATCACATGCGTGACACGGGCGTCCGCATCCGCAACAACGAGACATTTGAAAAGCTCGAAACGTTTGACGATCACGTTGTCCTGCATCTGCAATCCGGCAAGCAGCTGAAGACTGACATTCTGCTGTGGGCCAACGGGCGCACCGGGAACACGGACGGGCTGGGACTGGAAGATATCGGGGTCACACCCAACCACCGTGGACAGGTTGATGTCAATGAGCACTTCCAGACTGTGCTTCCTCACGTCTATGCCGTCGGCGACGTCATTGGAGTCCCCTCGCTCGCCAGTGCGGCGTACATTCAGGGGCGGTTTGCTGCGCGGCATCTGGGCCACGGCGATTCGGATCAATTCCATATTTCAGACATCCCGACGGGGATTTACACGAGTCCCGAAATCAGTTCACTGGGCAAGACCGAACGGCAACTCACGGACGAATGCGTTCCCTACGAGGTGGGGCATTCGATGTTCAAGAATCTGGCGCGGGCTCAGATCATGGGCCGACCGATCGGGATGCTGAAGCTGCTGTTTCACCGGGAGACTCTGGAGATCCTCGGAATTCACTGCTTCGGCGTCAACGCGAGCGAGATCATCCACATCGGCCAGGCCATCATGGCGCAGCCCGGTAAAGCGAACTCGCTGCTGTATTTCATCAACACCACGTTCAATTATCCGACAATGGCCGAAGCCTACCGCGTCGCCGCGTTGAACGGGTATAACCGGGTGAAGTAACAAGAGCAGATGTCCTTCACGGCAGCCGAACGCGCTAGCGTCGGGTCCTTGCCCGGAAAACGCGGAAGATGGCTGGCCCGCAGCTAGCGCTGTCGGCTGATTTGAGACTTATGCAAATCATCCTGCTCACTCCCGAGACAACACCACGCGATCCCGCGTCACCTCGACACGTTTGAAATGTCTGCCGAACACCAGCGGAAAAAACTCCAAGCCCGGCAGTTTGTCGGTGGCGGCATCCAGGTCGATGAACTGTGACAGGATCGCTTTCGTTTCAGCGGTGTCTGGATCCGTGATTTCAATGATTATGCCATTGCGTCGAAACTCGTCAATCAGCTGCCCGACAGTACCGCCCTTGACGCTCAGCTGAAACTTCTCGGTCAGCAGCGACGACTTTGCAACAACTGCAGAATCTCCGGCGACTTCCTTCATGGTCCTGAGTTCTTCCAGCAGCCCATACAGTACTGCGTGCTCGTCCAGTGATGCCGTGACAACAGTGTTTGTCCCTGTCCATTTGATTTGAAGACCCGGCATTCTGCTGCGCCAGGCGGTCGCTGCAGTCGTCTGAAGTTCGCGGCTGACCGAATACCGGTGTTCCAGAATTGTCTCCGGATCGATCGCGACAATTGTCAGCGTCGGAGCATCTGGCACAACAGTGAACGTCAGATCGAACTGATTCAGAACGACCGTGGCAAACTCTGCGAATGAGATTTTCGGTAGCCGGCCTTCATCCCAGACATCGTGAGGGATCAGTTCGGGATTTGAGACCTCTGCACCGGCGGCATTCGCACGATCCATGAATAACTTTCGAGGTTCCGTCAGCCTCGGCCACGCAATCTCAGTCTCTGACAGGAGTTTTCGCGACTCATCAGGCGTGAGAGTCTTTCGAAGAGAATTAATCCTGGCCTTACTCCGCTCCAGCAGTACCGGCAGACGATGCACGGACCGTATCGGACCGACGCACACAAAGTTGTCCGTTCGGCAGTAACCTGTACCCGGGACTGACTCAGAAATTCGTTTCAGAACTTGAATCCGAGGGACCAATTCCGTTTCCACATTGATCAGCCCGCGAGGATCCGTCCGGCGGTCACGTAGTATTGCGACTTTGGCCTGGTCCTGAAACTCCTGGAGTTGACTGGCCAGAGGTGCTCCGATGCTGGTCCAGCTCACACGGGCGGAAAGTGCCGTCTTCAGGGCTTTTCCGGTTTTGAACGGTGTCTGTTCATCGGCCTGCAAACCAGAAACCGTTGAGGCAATCATCAGCAGCACGATGACCGACGCAATGAGGGATTTGAAAATGTCAGACTCAGCGAATACCCCCTCATCCGGCCTTCGGCCATCTTCTCTCCCACCCAGGGGGAGAAGGGACTTTATGACTGCCTGGGAAAACACGGCCATAAGTCCTTCACGTCGTTGCGCGCCGAGCCATCGGTGACGGGGTCGAACAGGATTGATCTCTGCTGGCTTCATACGGGCATTGTGCCATGTACGTCAGCACAGCAGAACAGAAGAACGCGAATCTCTGGATTGATCTGCGGGATCGATCGGGTTTCTGTAGTGCAGTGAAGCGACGGAAAGTAGGATAGTCATCCATGAAACAGACGCACGCAGTCGGAATTGACCTGGGCACGACGTATTCGTGCATCGCCTGGCTGAATGAGCACGGGCAGCCGGTGACCATACCAAATCAGGAAGGCGAGCTGTCAACGCCGTCCGTGGTTTTTTTCGACGGCGACCAGCCTGTTGTCGGGACCGAAGCACTCCGTAACGCAATTGCGAGTCCCGACCGGGTTGTGCAGCACGCCAAGCGGTACATGGGCAACGCGCTGAAGTTCTGGAAGATTGGTGACACGCGATACACGCCTGTGCATATTTCGGGGATGGTCCTCCGAAAGCTGGTCGCAGCGGCTCAGGAGCAGATCGGCGAGATCAGTGAAGCGGTGATCACCGTGCCGGCTCAGTTCAGCGATGCCCAGCGACATGCGACGATGCAGGCCGGGCACGCCGCGGGCCTCGAACGTATCGAGATGATCAATGAGCCCGTGGCCGCGGCTTTGTGCCACGTCCTCGGCAACGAAGGACTTGCTTTCACCGAACTGGCGATCGATCAGCAGCTTCTCGTGTTTGACCTCGGCGGCGGTACACTGGATCTGGCGATTGTGAAATACAGGACAAACGAAGTTCGTGTGGTCGCGTCTGATGGTGACCTGGAACTGGGCGGTCTCGACTGGACACGAGTGCTTGTCGACGCTGCTGCGGACAAATTCATCGCAGATTTCGGTGATGATCCTCGCACCAGTCCCGGGAGTCTGCAGTTCCTGTCGCTGGAAGCAGAGCAGGCAAAGCGAAGCCTTTCCGTACGGCCGCGAGCGGCAATCACCGTACAGCACGAAGGCCATCGCAAAACGTACCAGATGGAGCAAGCCGAATTCGAAACTCTCAGCCGCCGATTGATTCAGAGATGCGAAGAAGTCACTCGCCGCATTCTGAAGGACAAGAAGTTCGGTTGGGCTCACATCGACGTCGTGCTCACCACGGGAGGTGCATCGCGGATGCCCATGATTCGGGAGAGTCTCAAGAAGCTCAGCGGGAGAACTCTGAATTCTTCACTCTCGCCCGATCAGTCGATCGCTCACGGCGCGGCGTATTATGCAGGCATGCTGCTGGCCAATCAGCAGTACACACGAACCGTCTTCAGCAGCACGGCGTCGTCCCGACTGGCAAAAGTCCAACAGCAGAGTGTCAATGCCCGAGCGCTTGGAATCCTGGTGCGAGAAGACGACAGCAGAAAGCGAGTCCCGCATTTCCTGATTCCCGCGAACACACCGCTTCCTGTCGCAGTCACGCATGTGTTCGGGACAGTCGTCGCGAATCAGAACCGAGTCCATGTGCGTATTGTCGAAAGCGGTGCCGGATCTGATCGGCCGCCGACGGTACTGGGGGATTGCCAGATCACCGACCTTCCGGCGAATCTTCCCGAAGGCACTGAGATCGAAGTCACGATCAGTTACGACCATCAGGCCCGAGTCCACGTTGCGGCCCGGGAACCCGTCAGCGGTCGTGCTGCGGAAACAGAAATCATCCGCCAGGAAAACGTCAACGCACAGCTGGAGCAGCAGCCCGGCCCGGAAGACGACGACTGCATCGATCTGTATGCCATTGCCGCCGAAAAACTTCCGGAACTGAAGCCCGCAGCTCAATGTGCGCCGCCGCTCCATGGCGGGAATCCCCCTACCTCAAAAACACGTCCCGGCAAAAACCTTGCCTCCGTTCGCGATCCCGAGTTCGACGCACTTTCCGTTCTTTCCGGACTCGCCAATCCGAAGAGTGGTGGCGGCGATATCGAGATCGGCGATCAGCCGGTGCTGCTGTGCAACGACTGTGGAGCCCCGCTCGACCGCCGCGGAACATGTTCCACCTGCGGCCCCGCTGTCAAACCGAAAGCTCGACCTGTGAAACCCGCCAGCCCAGCTCCAGCCGCCGCACCGCGGTCGTCCAAACCCAAGTCTGCCGGTGCAAAGAAAGCCACAGCAAGACCCAAAAAAACCAACGACCCCAATGAGGCCGAGTTCTGGGATCTCGTCGATGGCGATGGGTAACACAGGATGAGCCCATCTGGCCCGTCCTGACAACACCGTAACGGATTCTTGACGAGCCGAATCGCAGGAAACCCCCTCATCCGGCCTGTCGGCCACCTTCTCCCCCTGCCAGGGGAGAAGGGACTTCGCGGATACTCTGGAAAACACGGCGATAAATCTTTCATGTGCCGGGCAGATGGCCCCAAGCTACGGTCGGGGCGACGAATTACCGGATCTGCCCTGCCCCGCGGACGATGTACTTGTAGCTCGTGAGCTCTTTCAGTCCGCATGGTCCGCGAGCGTGCAAGCGGTCGGTGCTGATGCCGATCTCGGCACCGAGTCCCAATTCGCCGCCGTCGTTGAAACGAGTGCTGGCATTGATGATCACGGCTGCGGAATCCACTTCCGTTTCAAACTTCAGAGCGGCCGAAGCGCTGTCAGTCACGATGGCATCGGTGTGAGCCGACCCATACCGTCGAATGTGTTCCATGGCCTGATCGATCGAATCGACGATCCGCACTGACATGATCAATGCCATGTGTTCGGTCGAGTAATCCTCCTCAGTTGCTGGCGTTGTGCCGGCGATCATCGAGTGACTTGCCGCACAGCAGCGAAGTTCAACTCCCCTGCCCTGCAATTCCGCTGCAAGGCGCGGCAGAAGATTCGGTGCAGCTCCCCGATGGATCAGGAGAGTCTCTGCGGCATTGCAGACTCCAGGCCGCTGGCACTTGCTGTTGACGACAATATCCACAGCCATCTGCTCTTCCGCCGAAGCATCAACATAGACATGACAAACGCCGTCGAAGTGTTTGATCACCGGCATCTTTGCTTCGCGAGTCACGCGCTCGATCAGGGAACGGCCTCCGCGCGGGATCGTGACGTCGATGAGGCTGCCCATCGAAAGAAGGTGGCCGACGATGCTGCGGTCAATGGATTGGACCAGCTGAACGGCCCGTTGCGGCAGTTCTTCAGCCAGCAACGATTCTTCGATGATGCTTTGCAGAATCTGATTGCTGTGCAGAGCTTCGCTGCCGCCGCGCAGAATCACCGCATTGCCGCTCTTCACACACAACGCAGCAGCGTCGATCGTGACGTTGGGGCGGGATTCGTAGATAAAGAATACAACCCCCAGCGGCACTCTCACACGGCTGACAAACAATCCGTTCGGTCGTCGCTGACCTTCAATGACCTCGCCCACCGGGTCCGGCAGTGCGATAATCTCTTCGACCGATTGCGCAATTGCTTCGATGCGCTCCGCTGTCAGTTTCAGACGGTCCAGCATGGCGCTGCTGAGCACGGAGGAGGCACCCGCGTCAAGGTCCTTCGCGTTCGCGTCGATGATTGCCGCGGAACGTGAGCGCAGCCCGTCAGCGACTCGCTGCAGCCAGGCGTTCTTGCGACCGGCCGTGACGAGCGCGAGCTGTATTGATGCCTCGCGGGCGTTGGTTGCGAGGGTCGTGGAGTATTGCAGGAAATCTGTCATCTGGGAGATACTGCGAGCGCCAGCCATTGAGTCGTTTAACGGCAAGCCGCAGGCGACGGTGTCGTGCG
>JANNGQ010001177.1:0-3542 GCA_031403975.1 Planctomycetota bacterium | reverse complement strand
CCACAGACGAGATAAGGAACCTGCAGACGTTCAAGAGCCTGAATCGTATGCCTCAGCACATCAGCCTGAGTGAGAATCGGCATTGAGCATTCTCCGGCTGACTTCCCGGTCGATCTGTAACTGGCTCCAGGTCGGGTTGTCGGATCGCAGTCGCCCGGCGATCAGAGCGCGCATCGTTCGATTGGCTTCAATCACGATGCTGATCTTCTGTGAGACAGTCTTCCCCCGCATGATCGCCGCGATCTCCGGATCGATGACTTCGATACGGCGGTAGTCGAGCGGAGGCCGTACGTATTCCGAAGGCTCTTCGGACAAGGCTTGGTTTGTGGATCCTGTCATGGGAGCCCCCTGAACGCCGGTGGAGGTATCAGACACCGGCGGAATGATAGCGAATCGCAGCGACACGTGAGATACAGGACCGAGTCAGCAGCAGGGGAAAGTTCGCCGCTCAGGCATGGTGGCAGAGACTGCCGGAATCAAATCGCCGGACGTTATGCCTGCTGACCGGTACGAGAGGTTTCGGATCGGTGCACGTGGCCAGGCGAACGGCAGAGAAGCGTGCAGCGTTCAGCCTGTATCACGCTTTTTCCCTGGGGGCTCCTCACGCGGAGCGTGAGGGCTACTTTTTGTTCGCCGAACTGGCGACCGTCACTGCGGTGAACGGAATTCCGCCGGGTACAGATCGGCAATCGTCTGACCGCAGCGCCGGACTATAGCATGCAGTCCGGAGCGCTCCGCGGCAGCCTCGGCAAGCGTCAGCGATTCCTGATGCGTGCGGAATTCGGCAACACAGATCCAGCCGCCATCCGTTTCCACACACACGCTGAAGTCCGGGCTGTTGCCATTGACGTTGCCGACATTGCGGCTTTGTAGTATTTGCATGGGATCACACCAGAGCCGGAACGGCATCGCCGCACAGGGCACTCTGCACCTTGATGGAATCATCCGCGGGAAAGAGCGTCTCAACCACGATGCAGTTTCGACCCAGGTTCTTTGCGCGGTACATCGCCGCGTCGGCAGCAGCAAACAGGAGTTCGGCAAACCTGTGCTCGTTCCCCGTGACGTGGCTGGCTGCCAGTCCGATACTGGCTGTGATCCGAATGGGATTGCCTTCACATTCGACCACAGCGTGCTCAATCCCCTTTCGCAGCCGTTCGCCCACCGAGTGCAACACCTCCTGAGTGGCGTTCGCCAGCATCACTACAAATTCCTCGCCTCCGTAACGTCCGGCCAGATCGTTTTCACGAAGAGCAGATTTCAGAGTGTCGGCGACGACTTTCAGAGCCAGATCGCCGACCTGATGCCCATAGTTATCGTTGATCTTCTTGAAATGATCGATATCGACAACGGCCATGCCTACGGACTGAGTCCGCAGCCGGTGGATGGCAGTCGATTCGGTAAACTGCTGCAGAAACCAGGCTCGGTTGGGGAGCCCTGTCAGGGTATCGAGTCTCGACACTTGCAGCAGGTCGGCGACGCGCCGCTTGAGTCGCCCGTTTTCTTCCAGCAGCTCGGAAGGTAAACTGCGTTGCGGGGTGGCCTCGTCCGCCAGCTGGACAATGCGTGACAACTGTTCCAGAGCGTCCTGCAGCAGTTCTCCGGCCGAGGGCAGCTGAGGCGGTTCAATGTCGAACATCGACGCCGAAGCCTGCAGCCGGAATCGGACTCTGTCGACCAATTCTTCGGCCGACAGTTCTCGCGGTAGTTCAATGGCCGCCAATGACTCCTGCAGCGCCACAACCGCAATCGCTGCCGTTTCGTCGCAGATCAGGCTGGCCACTGCGTCGGCAATCCGGGTGACCTGAATCAGCGGACCGATTCGGTTCGGCTCAGGGCTGATCACTGTGGCCGCGTCACCGACCGCCAGAATAGCCTGAAGGCAATGAGCCGGAAATCCCATCTGCTGCAACAGTACCGCTGACAGTTTCGAGTGGGTAAAACCAAAGACTTCCTGTTCCAGGCGGGCCAGGGGCGCAGTCTGTTCAGCAGCCTTCCGGAGCACTTTCAGGTAGGAATCAGGTTCTGCCCGCAGCAGGGCCAGTTTTCCCAGCCCGCACAAGAGGCTGGTGGTGTAGCTCTCACCGCGAAATTCCAGAGACGCAAACTGTTCTGAGAGTACTTCTGCGGCGGTCGCCTGGACAAAGGACCGCAGCCAGAATTTCCGGTAGTACACCAGATGTTCGGACGGTTCCATCGACTGCTTCGCCAGGGAAAAACTCAGCACCAGCGGAGCGACCCCGGTTCGGCCCATCATCATGATGGCGAGATTTAAGTCTGTAATCGTACCGCACAGTCCGTACTTCGCCGAATTCGCGGCCTTGAGGAGCTTGCACACAGTCGCCGGGTCCTTACGGAGTACCGACGCGAGCTGTTCGTTCGAACTTTCCGGATCGTGAAACAGTCTCAACGCTTCCACAGCGATCGTCGGCAGCGACGGCAGCCGTGCGAATCGTGCCAGGTCGACGTTCATGGACGTAGGCTCAAAGCTCATGGTGCGGGGCAGCGGGAGTCAGACCGTCGAAGTTATGATCGGGATCATCGCGGGATTTCCCGCAGACTTGCAGGTTCAGGACCCGTCCCGCCGGTACTCCCGGCAGTTGCCGTCACAATGAGCGGGTTCTGCGGTCTGGTCGGACAACAGGGATTGGTACCCGGCACTCGCTCATGAGTGTTTTCCCTGCACAACAGGGGAATCGGACTCGCCCCGTGTCCGTTCCGGCAATCCAGGAGAGCTTTGCCGGATGTCCGGATTGCAGCGACGTGACTCCCGCAGCCGATGCCGCGTTTATGGAGTCTCTCAATCCCCAATTCGAACTGCTCGGGCGGATGATCAACGCGACGGAACTGCGTCAGCGGGTCATCAGCAACAATATTGCAAACGTCAATACGCCGAACTACCGGCGGCTCGATATTGACTTTGAGAAACAACTGGCGGATGAACTGAACGGTAAGAGCGGGGACCAGGCTTCACCATCGATTGTGCTGACGCCCGGACTTACGGCCCGAGCCGACGGCAACAACGTCGACATTGACCGTGAAATCGGCCAGCTCAACAAGAACGCCATGCTGCAGCAGACTTACATCCAATTACTCGGCAGCCAGCTGGAACAAATGCGGATGGCGATTGAAGGGTGATGAACACGCACTTGGCAACAGGATCGTGACGGAACTCGCGCGACGCACGAATTGCGTCAGAGATTATCGGGGCAGATTGGCGGCGGCTTCGCTGCAACGGGGCCACGGAGGACGTCGGATGTCAATGGAACAAATGCTTTCCGGAATGGAAATCAGCGCATCCGGACTGGCCAGCGAACGTCTCAGAATGGAAGTTGCAGCCAACAACATCGCGAACATGAATTCCACGCAGACAGCGGCAGGAGGTCCATTTCAGCGGCAGATCGTCAGGATTTCTGCGGCCATGAATCAGATGGGTTCGCCGGCTCAGATGCCGGTCGACGATCTGAAAGGCGTGAAAGTTGCAGGCATCATCCCGGACACATCGCTGGGGCCATTGATTCACGATCCCGGGCATCCCGACGCCG
>JANNGQ010001176.1:0-2755 GCA_031403975.1 Planctomycetota bacterium | reverse complement strand
TTGAGCAGAGACAGGCACAAATGCGTCGTGCCGGATGACTGTGCGTCCGGAGACTTATCCAGGAATGCAATCATCGTCGTCAACTCATCCGGCGTGGGTTTCCGATTGAGGATTCTGGCGAACGACTCGCTGATCTGCTCGTCGCGACCGGAGTTGTTTTCGCAGGCGCTGTTCGCGATCCGTTCCGCTATCTTCAGCGAGAACTCAGAGTTTGTCAGATGCAGTGCCTGCGGTGCTGTCGTAGAGACCGAGCGGCGTGAGCAGCTTTCGTTGGCGGAAGGTCGGTCGAAGACGTCAAAGATCGGAAACTTCAGATTGCGACGTGCGAAGACGTAGATGCTGCGGCGATTATGCTCGTTCGCATCTTCGGTCACAACCCACTGATCCTTCAGCAGTGTGTTGCGCAGTGCTGCGGGGAGAGGCGGCCGGACTCCGGGTCCGCCAGCTTTTCGATTCAGGATCCCGGCGGCATGCAGCATGGCATCTCGGATCACTTCGCCCTGCAGTCGCCAGCGAGGGAACCGGGACAGCAGTCGGGCGTCCGGATCCCTTTCGAGAGCGAGGTGCCAGGCCGAAGTTTCGACAGACGTCGCTCCATCGGGCAGAAAACTTCGTTGTCGGTAAGTTGCAGACGTCACAATCAACCGATGCAGCCTTTTCATGCTCCAGCCGTTGTCCACGAACCAACCGGCCAGCCAGTCCAGCAACGGACCGTTCACAGGTTCGGCACCCATGATGCCGAAATCGCTGGGAGTTTCGGAAAGTCCTGTGCCGAAATGATGCTGCCAGATACGGTTGACAATCACCCGCGCCGTGAGTGGATGATCGTGGTCAACCAGCCAGTCGGCAAAGGCGATCCGCCGACCGTCGTTGTGGTCGTTCAGCAATGGTGTGAATTGAAGCGATTCCGAATTCAAAACGCGCAGGGCATCGGGTGAGATCCGCATGCCTGGCCGCCGATAGTCACCTCGGATCATCACATGGCTTGCAGGCTCATAGCGAGTCTGTTCCCGCAGCACCGTCACGGACGAATTCTTCTTCAGACTGATCGCAGACTCGAAAATCGCCCGCAACCTGTAGAAGTCGGCCTGGCTGATCGGGTCGTACTTATGATCGTGGCACTGAGCGCATCCGATCTGCAGCCCCAGAATCACATCGCCGACCGTGGCTGTCATCTCATTCAGCAGTGTATGTCGCCGCTCGTCCTGGGAATTGATATCCGGCATGTCCGGGCCTGAAACGCAGAATTGTGTCGCAATTGCGGCAGCTTCGCTGTCTGGTTCCAGCAGATCTCCGGCAATCTGCAACCGGATGAATCTGTCGTAGGGCATGTCGGCATTGAGCGCTTCAATGACCCAGTCGCGATATCGCCAGGCATCCGGACGCACGAGATCATGTTCGAACCCGTCCGTCTCCGCAAACCGCGCCAGGTCCAGCCAGGACTGAGCCCAGTGCTCTCCGTATCCCGGCGATGCAAGCAATCGATCGACCAGTTTTTCGAATGAATCCGGGGATTCATCGGCGACGAAGGTCGCGATTTCCTCCGGCGTCGGCGGAATCCCTGTCAGACTCAGACTGACACGGCGTACAAGCGTTCCGCGGGAAGCTTGCGGTTGCGGCGTCAGTCCGTTCCGCAACAATGCGGCCGCGATGAAATCATCAATCTCATTGTGCCTCCAGAACTGAAACGCGGATTCGGGTGGTTCCACATTCGCCCTGGGACGCAATGACCAGTGGTCACGATCCGACTCCGTGATCGGGTTTTCGACATAACTGTCCGATGCATGTTCAAAATCCTGCGCAGTGACTGCGCAGACCTTGAACGACAGAAAGACACTGACGGCCATCATGAGCCTGACGGGAGTGCTCTTGCTGCGAACGCATTCTACTGTTGCCCAGCCGCTCCGCCGGCTGGATTTCCCGTTCGACGCGATGTGACTGGACGTATGCATAATGATTCAGAAGCCAAATGCCCGCCGGCGGAGCGGCGGGTCAACAGTAAAGGTCCGCGGACAGCGACGATCAGGAAATCATCTTATGAATCACATGCGCCTCATCCGGGCCGGTGAGGCGTTTGTCGAGACCGTTATGAAAATGCGTCAATTGTTCGTGCTCGATCCCCAGCAGATGCAGGATCGAGGCGTGAAAGTCGTTCACGGACACTTTGTCGACGGCGGCGCGCAGTCCAATCTCGTCAGTCGCTCCGTAGGCACGGCCGCCGGAGATTCCGGCTCCTGCAAGCCAGGCACAGTAGCCCCATGGATTGTGGTCACGTCCCGTTCCCTGTTCGCTCATGGGCATCCGCCCGAATTCGCCTCCCCAGATCACCAACGTGTCGTCCAGCAGTCCCCGTTGTTTCAGATCCTTCAGCAATCCGGCCACGGGCCTGTCGGTCCGCATGCACAAGTCAGAATGATTCGATTCGACGTCTGCGTGAGCATCCCAGCCATTCGTGTCGCCGGAATAAAGCTGCACAAACCGCACACCGCGTTCGATCATGCGCCGAGCCATCAGGCAGCGCTGGCCGAACTCGCGAGTCTCCTTCCGGTCGACTCCGTAGAGCGACAGCGTCGTTTCAGTTTCACCGCTCATGTCCACCAGCTCCGGTGCGCTGGCCTGCATCCGGAACGCCAGTTCATACGCTCGGATTCTTGCCGCAAGCTGATCGTCTGAATCGCGTGAGATGAAATGACGCTGATTGAATGACTGAATCAACTCAAGATTGCGTCGCTGCTGTTCGACACTGACACCACGC
>JANNGQ010001175.1:0-2830 GCA_031403975.1 Planctomycetota bacterium | reverse complement strand
TCAGGATTTCTGCGGCCATGAATCAGATGGGTTCGCCGGCTCAGATGCCGGTCGACGATCTGAAAGGCGTGAAAGTTGCAGGCATCATCCCGGACACATCGCTGGGGCCATTGATTCACGATCCCGGGCATCCCGACGCCGACAGCACGGGCCATGTCCGGATGCCCAACGTGAACCTGTCCCATGAAATGGTGGACATGGTGACTGCCAGCCGGGCGTACGAGGCCAACCTGAAGTCACTGGAGACATTCCGCCAGATGGCCGAACAGTCTCTCGCTCTGCTGCGAGGTCTCCGCTGATGTCGCTGCCGTCGCTTCACAGTCTGCCCGGACCGCTGCCGTCGCTTTCGTCGCCAGTGACTGATGCAAAGAAGCCGACCGGGGAACTGCCGTTTGCCGATCTGGTGAAGGGTCTGGTGCAGGACACAAACCAGCAGCAGGCTCAATCGGACGACGGTGTCCGGCAGCTGATCACGGGAGAGACCGACAGCATACATGACGTCGTGCTGACAACGTCGCGGGCGGACCTCGCGTTTCGGCTGATGATGGAAATTCGCAATCGCCTGATCGCTTCGTATCAGGAAGTCATGAGGATGCAGGTTTAGCAATGGCATTCTGGAACACCTTCAAAGATCAGGTTCAGGCTCTGTGGAAACAGTGGTCCGTGACGCAGCGGGTCAGTTTTTCCGCGGCGGCAATCGCGTGCGTCGCGGCGATTGCCGGCACGATGATCTGGGCCGCGCAGCCGGATTTCGTGGTCATCGCCAGCCACTTGACGCCTCAGAAATCCGCAGTACTCGTCGGAATCCTCGACACCGAACAGATCGACTACAAACTCAACTTCTCCGGCTCTGCGGTCTCGGTCGCCAGCAGCGATGTGGCCACGGCCAGACTGGCACTGCGTGATGAGCTCGGTCCCGAGGACGACGTGGATCCAGGCTCCGGCTCGTTCATGACAACCGGTTCACCGCGCGAAGAAGAAGACCGGCGTCGTCGGGCGCTGGAACACAAGGTCGCAAAAGCCGTCGGTCAGATTCGCGGAATCCGAAACGTAACGGTACAGATCAGTCGTCCGGATGCGACGCCGTTCGAGATTTATCAGTCACCGGTGACAGCCGCAGTTGTGATCGATCCGAAACCCGGCGAGCCGATCTCGTCCGCGACGGCTCACAGCATCATCGCTGTCGTCGCAAAATCAGTCCCGGGCCTGACGACCGAGAACATTGTGCTGACCGACACCAGCGGGCGGCAGTTCGGCAGCAACGAGGGCCTTCAGTCTGAACTGGGCTGGCAGCTGGACTTCAAGCACCGGCTGGAAACCACTCTCTCCAATAATGCGGAATCGCTGCTGGCATCGATGCAGGGAGTGAAAGCCGTTGTGCGTGTCACGGCGGATATCGATTTCAGCGAACAGACGACCACCAGTAACACTTTCGACCCCGATGCTAAGGTCAAAGGTCGCGAATCGATTCAGACGACAGAGCAGGACGGGCCTCCGAAAAAGTCCGACGGTTCGTCCAGTCTGCCGACCGGAATCGCCGGTATTCAGGCGAATCTTCCTGCCGATGCCGATACCGAAGCAGACAGCACCGGCAAATACAAGAACGAGCAGATCGAAACGGAGTATGACAACTCGGTCGTCAATGAGATCGTCCGCAATGTGCCGGGGAAGATCCGTCGACTGACTGTGGCGGCAGTCGTGGATCTCACACCGAAAGCCAACGCAGCCGCCGATCCCAACGCCGCGCCGACTGCAGCCGCACCCGCACTGCAGCAGGAACAGGTTGAGAAAATCATTAAACAGGCCGTGGGATACGATATTGCCCGCAGCGATGAAGTCCAGGTGCTCCTCGCACCACTTCAGGATCTGACCGATGACAGCATAGTGCCGGTCGGTGGATTCGTCTGGGAGCAGTGGCAGCCGATGGTACAGTCAGTTTCGCTCGGACTGGCGGCGCTGGTCGCGTTTCTGATGGCGCTGATGCTGATCAAACGCATGAAACCCATTGTGATCAAAGAAACGCTTGGTCCCGGCATTCCGCTGGCCGATGCCCGCCGGTTGGCGGCGATCTCGGAACAGGCGAAGGCTCATCCGGATGTCGTGGCCGGCATTCTTTCGGCTTGGCTGAATGAACAGGAACAACGGCAGTCCGAACCGGCTGTCGGTCAGGCAGCGGACAAGACCCGAACGATGGGTGGCTCCGGGTCATCTGTCCCCAAGTCAGCCGTTCAGTCTCAGCGCTCCGCGAATGAAGGACGCAGGGCCGCCTAGTGCATCGTCAAAGGCTGAATTCTGAGTTGCGGGCATTGAAGCATGAAGCGGAAATATTGAAGTTGCGAATTTTCCTGGGCGGTCGTTCGAATATGCTGAAACAGAGGCACAAATACTAACCCGAAGCGCGAGCGAGGAACTTTCCGCAGTGGATGAAATGAAAAGTCCCGTCAGTTTCCTCGCTCGCGCTTCGGGTTGGTATGAAATGCGCAACTTCAAAAAGCGCATGCGTAGTCAGGTACACAGGTTCCTTCGCTTGCGCTTCCGGCTGCAACGCCTCAATGAAGCCTTGACGACGCACGAGCAGGTATTCAGAACGGATGGATCATGGATCGCGAAACTCAGACACTGGAACTGCTGCAGCTGCTCGGCGACGACGTCGCCGAAGCCGTGCTGACTCGGTTGCAGCCTGAACGGGCTGAAAAGCTGCGTTCCGGTCTGAGGGCCGACGCACGCAAACAGTCCACGATCCGGCGTCAGCGGGAAGTCCTTGAGGAATTCGATTGCTTCCTTCAGTTTGCGATCAAGACTCAGTCCGATGGCCCGGACAGTTCCGCTC
>JANNGQ010001174.1:0-6357 GCA_031403975.1 Planctomycetota bacterium | reverse complement strand
CATCCCGTCTTGCTCAACCGAGCTCCGACGCTTCACCGATTGGGTATCCAGGCCTTTGAGCCGGTGCTCATTGAAGGAAAAGCGATTCGGATTCATCCGTTGGTCACTACAGCGTTCAACGCTGACTTTGATGGTGACCAGATGGCGGTATTATATTCGCAGCCTGAAGCCGAGTGCTTCCAAGGGTGTTTATCTCCGGGGTGTTGCTGTTTCGGCGACCATGATGCCGTCGATCGTCATTGCCGTTTGATGTGTTTCTGTGCCTGATGGTCGGTGGTCTGAAGTTTTCGCGTCTGTTTTTTTCCGGCGGGTTGCGGCAATGGGTCGTCAAGTTAAAGACATGGTGATCTCAGACATTCAGTCGCGAATCGGCGATGCCAAAGACTTCATCGTCGTTGATTGTTCAAAGATGGATGCAATTGCTGCCAACCGTTGGCGACTGGCGATGCGGAAGGACGGGATCACGGCGCTGACGGTCAAGAATTCGGTTGCTGCCAACGCTCTGAAGCGGAAGGGCGTCAGCGGACTGGAGTCCGTGCTCAGCGGGCCATCCACGTTGATTTGGGGCTGTGACGACATTGTGGGTCTTTCGCGGGCTGTGACGAAATGGGCGAAGGACATCCAGAAACTTGAAATCAAAGGCGGAAGTGTTGAGGGCCAGACTCTCAATGCCGCTGCAGTGGAAACGCTCAGCAAGAGTGCAGGTCGTCTCGAAACGATCGGTGAGATTGCCGGGCTGATGCTCGCTCCGGGGCGTCAGCTGGCTGGATGTCTGCGGAGTCCTGGCGGTCGGCTTGCCGGTGCCTTGAAGACTCTGGCAGATCAAGAGCCGGTTTAAGAATTCAGCGGCCTGTTGTTCTGCTGATGTGGACTTTGTTGACTCATGATAAAGCGTGTCATTGAAAGAGAAAGGTGCTGACAATGTCTGCTGATGCAGCCACGGAATTTGACGACAGGACGAAAGAACTGGGCGACAGGATTGTCGGTTTGACCCTGTTGGAAGCCAAAAAAGTTGTGGACTATCTCAAGACCCTCGGCATTGAACCGGCTGGTGGCGGAGCTGTCATGATGGCGGCCCCGGCTGCCGCCGTGGAAGCAAAAGTTGAACAGACTGAGTTCACCGTC
Source organism: Planctomycetota bacterium (assembly GCA_031403975.1). Lineage (GTDB taxonomy): Bacteria > Planctomycetota > Planctomycetia > Planctomycetales > Planctomycetaceae > SXXK01. The sequence goes on along the minus strand of JANNGQ010001174.1, from coordinate 5,232 downwards.
GTTCTGACCGGATTCGGTGAGAATAAGATCGCCGTCATCAAGGTTGTGCGCGCCGTGACCGGGCTTGGTCTGAAGGAAGCGAAGGATCTTGTGGAAGGTGTTCCGAAGCCACTGAAGGAAGCTGTTTCCAAGGAGGATGCTGAGAAGCTGAAGGCTGAGATCGTTGCGGCCGGCGGTACCTGCGACATCAAGTAATTGACGGTCGCGGTTTCTGCAGAAATGCTTTTCACCGACACTGACACTGACTGAGGCAACCGGCTGTTGCCTCATCAGTGGCATACTGGCGGTTGGTGCTGATCAGGTGCTCCTGATCGTGGTGCGTTCGTGAATGAAGGCTTGGCACATTGTGTCCGGCGAGCGTCTGACGTTGGTCAAATCAAACTTTCCAGTTCACAGTCTAAGGCAGCTGTCGGTCTGATCGACAGGTGCCTTTCGTCGCGCGCCTTGCAGGCGCTTTGGTTGATTCGCGGAAGTTGACTGCGGATGGCCGCACGTTTGTTGTGTGCGTCGGGTCGGGCACTTTCGCGCGGGTTGTTCTGGGGACATCCGCATTTTTTTCTTGAGTGAAGGCAGGTTTCCGTATGCCGATTCCGTCTGTTCGTACGATCGACCAGCACGAAGTTCGAAGCTTCGGGAAAATCAACGCAGAGTATGAGATTTCGGGACTGACGCAGATTCAGACCGTTTCGTATGCGCGCTTTCTGCAGGCAGAGCGTTCGTCGCGCGATCGGCTGGACATTGGTCTGGAAGCGATTCTGCGCGAAGTGTTTCCGATTGAAAGCTACGACTCACAGTTTCGCCTGGAGTACATCAGGTACGAGCTGGGGAAACCGCGATACACTCCGGAGGAGTGTCGCCAGCTGAGGCTCACGTACGGAATGCCGTTCCGGGTCTGGCTGCGACTTGTCAAGGAACAACCGGTCGAGGAAGAGGTCTATCTCGGCGACATTCCGATCATGGTCGGAGGCGGAGAATTCATTATCAATGGTGCTGAACGGGTTGTCGTCAGTCAGCTGCATCGGTCACCCGGTGTGGACTTTGTGATGGCGGAAGAGACCGCCAGCAGCGACCGCAAGACACACTCCTGCCGGATCATTCCGGAGCGCGGGAGCTGGATCGAGCTGCTGGTCAGCAAACGGGATGCGATCGGGGTCCGGATCGATCAGAGTGGCAAATTTTCTGCCCTGACGCTGCTCCGCGCGATGTCGAAGGATTATTCCTCTGATGCCGCGATGATCCGACTGTTTTATCCGACAGAAACGATCAAGATTACTGCGAAGACGGTCGGCGCAGATCTGTTAGGCCGGTTTTCGGTTGAGGATGTTGTATTCCCGGTCAAACACGAACGAGCGGGCGAGATCGTTGTCGACGCCGGTTACGAAATCAGTGACACGATCGCCGAAGAGGTGATTGCCTGCGGTCTGAAGAGTGTCGAAGTGGTCAGGGAAGTCCGCGACCCGCTGATGCTTAAGACGCTCGCGGAAGACGGTACGTCGACTCACGAAGAGGCCCTGCTGAAGATCTATCAGCGTCTGCGTCCGGGCAATCCGCCGAACCTGGACAAGGCGACCGATCTTTTTTCCGAGAAGTTTTTTGATGTCAATCGGTATCGACTGGGGCGCGTCGGACGATTCCGCATCAACCGCAAGTTTCAGCAGGAAGTCTCCGATGAGGAGATGACACTGAAACCCGAAGATTTCATTAACGCGATGAAGTACATTGTGCGTCTGCGAATCGGAGAGGAAACGACGCAGATCGACGACATTGACAACCTCTGCAACCGCCGGCTGCGAACGATCGACGAACTCGCTGCCGACGAAATCCGCAAGGGTTTCCTGAAACTTCGACGGACCGTTCAGGAACGGATGAGCCTCAAGGAAGTCGACGCCATGACTCCCAGAACGCTGATCAACCCCAAGAGCGTTTCTGCGGCGATCGATTACTTCTATGGGCGCAGTGAACTGTCGCAGGTCGTCGACCAGACAAACCCGCTTTCGATGCTGACTCACGAGCGGCGACTGAGTGCTCTCGGCCCGGGCGGTTTGAACCGCAAGCGAGCGGGCTTTGAAGTGCGCGACGTCCACATTTCTCATTACGGTCGTATCTGTCCTGTGGAGACACCGGAAGGCACGAACATCGGTCTGATTTCCAGCCTGAGCATCTATGCGAAAGTGGATGACCTCGGCTTTCTGATTGCGCCGTACCGGGTGATAAAGAATGCGAAAGTGACCGATGAAGTGGTGTGGCTGCGGGCCGACGAAGAGGACGAAGGATTTGTCTGCCCGGCCGACACTCTGGTCGTCAACGGAATGCTGGCCGACGAGCGTGTCCTCGCGAGAAACAGGAGCAACGTGGTCTGGATCGACCGCGGCGACGTTCAGTTTATCGACGTGGCTCCCTGCCAGATGGTCGGCGTTTCCGCCGGCCTGATTCCTTTCCTTGAGCACGACGATGCGAACCGGGCACTGATGGGTTCGAACATGCAGCGACAGGCGGTGCCGCTGCTGATATCAGAGCGCCCCGTCGTCGGGACCGGAATGGAACAGTTCGTAGCTCAGAATTCGGGAATGGTGCTGCGGGCTGAGAAGTCCGGGAAGGTCACTTACGTCGATGCGAACAATATCGACATTGACGGGCGACGTTACCCACTTCGCAAATTCACCCGTCTGAATGAACGGACCTGTCTGAATCAGAAACCGATTGTCTCGGTAGGCGACAAAGTCAAGACCGGACAGGTGCTCTGCGACAGTGCGGCCACCAAGGACGGATCGCTGGCTCTCGGACGAAACGTGATGGTCGCGTTCATGTCGTGGGAGGGTTACAACTTCGAAGATGCCATCATTCTGTCTGAGCGGCTGGTGAAGGAAGACGTTTACACGTCCATTCACCTCGATGAATTCGACGTGGAAATCCGCGAGACGAAGCTGGGACGCGAGGAGTTCACACGTGACATTCCGAATGTCAGCGAGAAGGCTCTGCGGCATCTCGACGAGACGGGTGTGGTCAAGGTCGGTACGCGAGTCAATCCCGGCGACATTCTCGTCGGCAAAGTCTCTCCCAAAGCCAAGTCGGAACTGACACCTGAAGAAAAACTGCTGCATGCGATCTTCGGTCGCGCCGGCGAAGATGTGAAGAACGAAAGCCTCGAAGTCCCCAGCGGCGTCGGCGGCATTGTGATTCACACCGAGAAATTCTCGCGGCGGATGAGCCTTTCCGAGATTGAACGCAAGCGGTTTGAAGATGACCTGAAGAAAGTCGAGAAAGAAGGTGAAACGGCGATCGGTGCGGCATTCAGAATTTTCCTCACGGACCTGGAAGTCGCCCTCGAGCAGCCGGTCACAGACGCCGACGGACGCAATCTGTCTAAACTGGATGACACCAAAGCTGTTGCGGATTACGCGCGTCGTTTCCAGAATCACTTCGAAGAAATGGATCTGAGAAGTCCCCAGAAAAAGACGGCTGCCCGCAAAGTCATCCGTGAGGGCTGGGTGCTTGTGGAAGATGTCATTGACCGCGAAGACCACCGTCTCAACAGCCTGAAGCGCGGCGATGAATTACCGAGCGGTGTGCTGCAGATGGTTAAGGTGTACGTCGCGTCGAAGCGGCAGATTTCGGTGGGCGACAAGATGGCCGGGCGGCACGGGAACAAAGGGGTGATCTCCAAAGTGCTGCCCATCGAAGATATGCCGTTTCTGGCGGACGGAACTCCCGTGGACATCATTCTGAATCCGCTGGGAGTACCGAGCCGCATGAACGTCGGTCAGATTCTGGAGACTCACCTCGGATGGGCTGCCGGAAAGCTTGGCTACCGGGCCATCTGCCCGGTGTTTGACGGGGCCGGCGAAGACGAGGTCCGCGAGGCGCTGAAGGAAGCCGGGCTGCCGGAAGACGGCAAAGCTGTCCTGCACGACGGGCGAACCGGCGAGCGTCTCGAACAGCGGACAACGGTGGGTTACATCTACATGCTCAAGCTGCACCACCTGGTCGATGACAAGGTGCATGCCCGTGCGACCGGGCCGTACTCCCTCATCACTCAGCAGCCGCTGGGCGGAAAGGCGAGATTCGGCGGGCAGCGTTTCGGAGAAATGGAAGTCTGGGCGCTGGAAGCGTACGGAGCGGCCTACATTCTCCAGGAGCTGCTGACGGTGAAAAGCGATGACGTCGAAGGTCGTACCAAGATCTACGAAAGCATGGTCAAGGGCGAAAACACTCTGGAGGCAGGGACACCTGCGAGCTTTGACGTATTGAACAACGAAATCCGCGGCCTGTGTCTGAACCTGCAGCTGGAAAAGGCTGTTCACTGATTCATCAGTGATGGCCGTGAGTGACCTGCCGGACGACCGCAGGGGTTTTTGAAGACAGACGGCGAAACCCGTCCCGGTTGCTGCGGGCGGAACGCTGTTTTGGAACCTCCGTTTCAGGGGATTCGAAAATGAGTGCTACCGAAGGTAGTTTTGATCGTGTCAATGACTATGCGTCTGTGAAAATCAGTCTCGCAAGTCCTCACGACATTCGTAACTGGTCATTCGGCGAAGTCAAAAAGCCGGAAACGATCAACTACAGGACCTACCGTCCCGAGCGGGACGGTTTGTTCTGCGAGCGCATTTTCGGGCCTGAGAAGGACTGGGAATGCGCGTGCGGCAAGTACCGCGGCATGAAGTACAAGGGCATGATCTGTGACCGCTGCGGTGTGAAGGTGACGCACAGCCGTGTTCGCCGCAAGCGCATGGGACACATCGAGCTGGCGGCACCCGTCGTTCACATCTGGTTCTTCAAATCCATGCCCAGCCGCCTTGGTGCGCTGCTGAACATGAAAACGACGTCACTGGAAAAGGTCATCTACTTTCAGGATTACGTTGTTATCGAGCCGGGCGATACCCCGCTCAAAAAGTGCCAGATGCTGACCGAAGAGGAAGCCAGGCAGGCCCGCCGTGATTACGGCGATGGCGCGTTCGAGATCGGTATGGGGGCCGAGGCGATCAAGAAGCTGCTGGCGTCAATGCGATTGGCCGAGCTGTCGGGCGAACTGCGCGTGGACCTCGCAAAAACCGGCAGTCAGCAGAAAGCCAAGGATCTGATCAAGCGGCTGAAGATTGTCGAAGCCCTGCGCGACAGTGAGAACAAGCCGGAGTGGATGGTGCTGGATGTGATTCCCGTGATTCCGCCGGATCTGCGTCCGCTGGTGCTTCTGGATTCCGGCAACTTCGCCACGAGTGACCTGAACGACCTGTA
>JANNGQ010001173.1:0-4898 GCA_031403975.1 Planctomycetota bacterium | reverse complement strand
AACTTCGTAGGGTAGGCTTCAGCCTGCCATTTTCATCGCGAAAACAACACGATCGGGATGATATCGGCAGGCTGAAGCCTACCCTACGACTAATCCGACAGTCCCCTCTTGAGTGCCTGTGCGGCAGATTCCGCGCGGTGCAGGTCAAACAGACACGATTCTGCCTCAGGCGATCGTTTCAGTTTACGGGAGTGCTGAGTGCCTGCAGTCATGCGGCTTCCGATGGTGACGACTGCATGACACATTTCAGGAAAACTCACAGAGATACCTGTGCCGGTCGAAATGCAGAGTGGGTTATTGCGCACCGACGGGAGGTCACATGCGCTGCTCCGCAGGTCAGAGCGATTACAAGTCATGCCGGAGCAGACTGCGCTGCGGGCAATGGTGCGCTCTGTTCGTGTTGTACGCGCTGTGCTGCGGCTGTGCCGGAGTCAATTACGGCGACGGAAGGCCCCGCATTTCCGGCGACCTGGAGTCTCGCGTTCAGCACAGCGTTGGTCCGTCAAAACGTGACGATGATTCCATCGTGCCTCCTGGTGTCTCTGTTGAAGACGGTGTCACGGCGGAAGAAGCCGTGGCGATGGCGCTCTGGAACAATTCAGACTTTCACGCCACGCTCGCCCGGATCGGGATGGCACGCGGTGATCTGATTCAGTCGGGAATGCTCACCAACCCGCAGTTCATGATCCTGCTTCCCGGTGGAACCAAACAGTTGGAGTACGTCCTGTTTATGCCGGTGGAATCACTCGTCCTTCGTAAGCATCGGGTCGAAATTGCTCAGCGAGAGTTTTGCCGTATTGCCGATGAACTGGTTCAGAACGGACTGAATCTGGTTCGTGACGTGCGGCTGGCTCATGCCGATCTTGTGCTGGCTCAGCAACGCGTCACGCTGGCAGAGCAGGCCATTACACTTCGCACTCGAATTGTTGAACTCACAGAGAAACGCCTGAAGGCAGGCGAAATCAGCGAGCTGGAAGGGATCACCGCCCGAGTCGATCAGTTGCGCACTCAGGCATCCGCCGCAGGACTACCTCATCAGGTCAACGCCGCAGCGGCGAGACTCACGAATCTGATGGGAATTGCCGTTCTGAATATCCGCATTGCGGCAATTGCCGAACCGTCGGCCACGGTTACAGATCATGACGTCGAACAGCTCGTGGCCGAAGCCATGTATTCCCGGCCTGACCTGAAGGCGGCAAGACTGGCGTTTGCTGCTGAACAGGAACGAGCAACTCTGTCCCGCTGGCGCTGGTTGCGTTTTGATGCTGTCGCCGACGGAAATCATGAGGGTGCCGGACCGAGCAACATCGGTCCCGGAATGCGTTTTGATATTCCCGTCTTTGATCGCAACGAAGGCGGCAACGTGCGAGCCGACTGGTCCGTTTACCAGGCCAGCCAGACGTACTACGCACTTCGAGATCGTGTGATCATGGAAGTGCATGTTGCTGCAGAACAGTCACGGCAGGCGGATGCAAATCTCAAGATCCTCCGGACAGACGTGATGTCGTCGCTGCAGGATGCTGCATCGCTTGCGGAGAAAGCCTATACGGACGGCGGAGCTGATTTTTTCCTCGTGCTGCAGACCAGCAGTCAGCTGCTGGACACCCGGACCAGCGAACTGCAGCTCCTGAACGATCTCCGGCGGGCGCACGCCGAACTGGAGCGGAGTGTCGGGCGACGGCTGTTTGATGAACTGGCAACTTCGGACCTGCCAGAGCAGGAACCCGCCGGATCGGAGGCTGAATATGAGACGTCGGAAGTTGCGGTTGCCCTGGAATGAATCCAAAAAATGGCTCATCGTGAAATGAAATGCGCGTGGATTCTCTGAGGCACTTCTGTCCCGGCGCATCGGGATCCAGCGTGGCGTCGGGGTCTCTGAATTCCCGCGAATTCTGCATTGCTCTCCGCAATGCGATTCCGGGCCAACGGCCCAGACATTCTAATCGCCTGGCCCAGGCACAGCGTCGGGCCAGGTCAACGAGCGTCAATCCATCACCACGGCCCAACGGGCCAACCAGTCAATGAGAGTCGCCCGAGCAACACCCGAATGGCCGGCCCGTTGGGCCTGAAATGTTTGCATGGTGTCCGTTTCCTGGGCCGACGCTGTCGCTTGGCCCAGGCTGTTGGACTGGGTGGACCTTTGGTCCGGAATCGCCGGCCCTCTGAGAGTTCAGACGACAAATGCCCATGTCTATACTGCGCACTTCATTTCACGATGAACCAGTTTTTGCACAATGCCATTCTTGATCGCCCCTTCATTCCCGGCGCGCCGGGACCACCTTCTCCCCCGAATCAGGGGAGAAGGGACATTTGCGATGCCGTACACTATTCCCAAAGTAGAACTTGAAACACAACGTGGCTCTGTCCAACTAAGACTCACGTCAGTCGAGACGCGGACGAGAGCATCATTTTGCCGACAGTTGAACTCTGCATGAAGCACAAGGTCAGCATGGATTCCGTACGCACGTTTCGCATTGCCGTTCTCCCTGGTGACGGCATCGGCCCGGAAGTCATGCAACCGGCGGTCCTGCTGCTTGAAGAAGTCGAGCGACGACTGGAAGGAGTCAGATTTGGATTCCAGTCCTACGGCGCTGGAGCGGCCGAGTTCTTGCGGAGCGGCAATCCTCTGCCTCAGGAGACGCTTGAGGGCTGTGCGGCGGCAGATGCGATCCTGCTGGGAGCTATGGGACTTCCAGATGTCCGCTGGCCGAATGGTAAGGAGATGACGCCGCAGATCGATTTGCGGGATCATTTTCAGCTGTATTGCGGACTGCGGCCGATTCGGCTGTATCATGAGCACGACACGCCTCTCAAAAACGTCAGAGCGGGAGAGATTGACTTTGTCATCGTGCGCGAGAGTACGGAGGGACTGTTCTCGGCACGTCTGTCACAATCTGATCCGGAGGCGGGTGAAGTCTGCGATGTGATGCGAATCACTCAGGCCGGATCCGAGCGCGTCTGTCAGGCCGCGTTTCGGTACGCGGAGAAACGGCGTCGACATGTGACTCTTGTTGATAAGGCCAACGTACTGCCCTCGATGGTCTACTTTCGCTCGGTCTTCGACAGCGTCGCCCGATCATTTCCAGGGATTCGTGCAGATCATGCCTATGTTGATGCCGCAGCGCTGCACCTGCTGCAGCGGCCTGAGACATTTGACGTGATTGTCACCGAGAATATGTTCGGCGACATTCTCAGTGACCTCGCGGCCGGACTGGTCGGTGGCATGGGTATGGCACCGTCAGCCGACATCGGCGATCGCCATGCTGTGTTTCAGCCATCACACGGGACGGCGCCCGACATTGCCGGAAGGGGCATCGCCAACCCGATCGCTATGATTCTGTCTGCGGCGATGATGCTGGAATGGCTCGGAGAAGCAGAAACAGTCCGCGGCGCATGGATGATTCAACGGGCCGTCGAAACGGTCCTCGCCGATCCGACGCAGCGCACCGCAGATCTCGGAGGCAACTTTTCGACTACACAAATGGCCGAGAAGATCATGGCCGCACTGGTATGATGCTCATGCCGATGCCCGATCCTGATCGGAGTATCGCAGGTAGTTCGCTGGTCGCGTTCATTTCCGGATTCGGCAGTATTTTGGAACCAGGGACGTATGAAACTTCGCCGCCTGCCTGAGGACTTCCAGGTTCAGGAACTGACTTCTGTGGTCCCGCACGGCGGGGCGTTCGCGCTGTATCGACTGACCAAGACATCGATTGGCACGCCGGAAGCGGTCAAAGCGATCGTTGATCGTTGGGGCGTACATCGGAAGCGAATCAGTTACGGAGGACTGAAGGACCGCCATGCCGTGACAGTGCAGCATCTGACGATCCACAACGGGCCTCGAAAGTCGCTTCGGCAAAACGCGATTGACGTTGAGTATCTTGGTCAGATCAATGCACCGTTCACGTCGGCGGAAATGCAGGGCAACAGGTTTCAACTGGTGTTGCGGGACATGACAGTCGACGAAATCCAGAAGGCGGAAACGGCGATTGCACAGGTCTCCCGGACCGGGCTGCCGAACTATTTCGATGATCAGCGATTCGGTTCTCTGGGACAATCGGGTGAATGGATCGCCCGCGCGTGGTGTCTGGGAAACTGGGAGAGGGCACTCTGGCTGGCTCTGGCTGATCCTCATGTGAACGATCCGGCGGCCGAGAAGCGGCAGAAACAACTCCTGCGGGATTTGTGGGGACAATGGCCGGAATGTCAGCAGCAGCTGGAGCGGTCTCATCGCCGAAGCATCGTGACGTATCTTTCCGACAAGGCGAAGGCCTATAAAGACCCGGATTGTCGCGGTGCTCTCGGCCGAGTCAGTGTGGATCTGCGCGGGCTGTATCTTTCGGCGTATCAGTCGGCCTTGTGGAATCGCCTGCTGAGCCGATATCTGGAGGCCCATTGCGCGGGTGGCGACATTCAACGTTTCGATCTGCTCAGCGGTTCATGTGTCGTGCCGATGCAGCTTTCTCCAGAGGCAGCGAATGCCCTCCAGGTGACTCAGCTGCCGCTTCCGTGCGCGCGGATCGAACGGCCGGAGGGACAGATCGGTGATTTGCTGGATGCGGTTCTGCAGGAGGAGAAGATCGAGTTACGCGAACTGCGGGTGAAGTACCCTCGCGACAGTTTTTTCTCAAAGGGCACTCGTGCTGCCATGATCATCCCCGCGGGATTGAGTGCCTCCACAGCGGACGATGATCTGTATCCGAAACGACAAAAGCTGACTCTGGCATTCGACCTTCCCAAAGGCAGCTACGCGACGATTCTGGTGAAGCGCCTGACGGAGTAACGGCAAGACAGCTGCGTTTCTGCGCTTTACTGTTGGCCGACCAGCGTTGCAACCGAATGCTCGACATGCGCTCGGGACCGCTGATCGACAAAGCACGAGGCCAGCCGATCCACCA
>JANNGQ010001172.1:0-3800 GCA_031403975.1 Planctomycetota bacterium | reverse complement strand
CAAATTTAAAACGTTAGTAGTACGGATGAGTCGCAGTGTGTTTATCTTTGACATCCGTGGTTAAAACACTACGGCATAGTCATCTTTGGGTTACGGGCGAAGCCCGCGCCAAGACCTTTGTGGTGAACCCGCCGATCCACTTCAGGTACCATTGAACTTGCTCAAACAGTTAATCCGATTGCCGCTGCGTTGCATCCCTAAACGCCTGGCGATTCCGGTGCTGAGTGGTCCGATGCGCGGAATGCGATGGGTCACGGGGTCCGGCACGCATGGCTGCTGGCTGGGGATCTATGAGCGGGAGCGTCAGCGACGGTTGCTGGAAGTGTTGCACTCCGGCGGCTGCTTTCTGGACATCGGAGCCAACGTCGGAGTGTACTCACTGCTTGCGAGTCGCATTGTCGGGTTGACGGGTCAGGTGCATGCATTTGAACCGTTTCCGAGGAACGTAGATTTCCTGAAGCAGCACGTGGAATTGAACAGTTTGAGAAACGTCACCGTGCATCCGGTGGCCCTGAGCAAGGGACCGGACCGGATGATGACCTTTGCGACGTCGATCAACCCGAGCAGCGGACATCTTCAGCCGGAACTTCCACCGACAGACGGTATCACAGTCAACGTGACATCGCTGGATACGCTCTGGAATCAGAAGGCCTTTCAACGACCGACAGTACTGAAGATTGACGTAGAAGGCACCGAATTCGAAGTTCTCACCGGTGGTCAGGAAATGCTTACGGAATGTCGCCCCGTCATTCTGCTGGCCGGACACGGCACCGCCGTTCAGAAGCAATGCTGCGAGATTCTGAACAGCTGGGGTTATCGCATCCAGATCGACCGTGACGGCAGCGTCGATGGCATGTACGAATCAACCGCATGGCCGGCAGCCATTTGAGAATCGCTGTACGTCGGCAATCGTTTTTTGCGAACGGTGCCAGCGTAGCCATCACGTTCCGCCGTGATAGGCCCCGATCTTGTCCTTTCCGAAAGAATCGAACTGACGATCAATCACACTTCAGATCAATGCTCATCACGCGGAGCGTGATGGCTACGATGTCGTAAAACGACGACTCATGACCGCAGACAACTCCACCGCCGTTACAAACCTCGTGTCAACGATCATTCCCGTTTTTAATCGGGCGGAGTTGCTTCGTGAAGCCGTGCAGTCTGTTCTGGATCAGACATATCGTCCGATTGAGATTATCATTGTCGATGACGAATCCACCGATGAAACGCCGGGCACCATTCACGAACTGATTTCCCGGCATCCTGCGATCATCCGAACAGCTCGGCAAAAGAACTCCGGGCCGGGGGTCGCCAGGGAAACCGGTCGACAGATGGCTCAGGGAGAGTTCATACAGTATCTGGATAGTGATGATTTATTGCTGCCGGAGAAGTTTAACCGACAAGTCGCGGCGCTGCGTGAACGACCCGACGCTGGTGCGGCTTATTGCTGGACTCGGTATCTCAAGATCGGTGAGCAGCCTCATCCGGAGCCGTGGAAACGATCGGGCACTGTGGTAGAGACGATGTTCCCGACATTCCTGGACGATCGCTGGTGGGATACACCTACGCCGCTCTACAGACGATCTGTTTGTGATAAGGCCGGCCCCTGGAGTGATCTTAGACTGGAGGAGGACTGGGAATACGACTGCCGAATTGCGGCACTCGGCACTCGCCTTGTGCATTGTCCGGAGTTCCTTGCTGAAGTCCGGGACCATGGGGGCGAACGACTTTGTCGCGGTGATGCTTTCGATCCGGAACGAATGAAAATGCGCGCTCGGTCGCACGAAATGATTCTGGAGCATGCCAAGCGAGCTGAAATCGCACCGGATGAACAGCAAATGCAGCGATTCTCCCGCAAGCTGTTCCTTCTGTCGCGGCAGTGCGGCGCGGCCGGACTTGGCCATGAGTCCGCGCGGTTGTTTGACATGGCTCGCAAGACTTGCGGAATGGAACGCGGTTCACACCTGGATTTTCGTATCTACGCGACGTTGTCCCGACTCTTCGGCTGGCGTCTGACAGGCCGACTTGCCTGTCGACTCGACCGATTTCGCGGTAACCGATGAACCACGGGCAGCAACTCATGACGGCACCGAGAGTCTCAGTCGTAATGGGAGTCTACAATGGTGAAGACACGCTGCATGCAACAATCGAATCGATTCGTAGCCAGACCTTTGCAGACTGGGAGTTCGTGATTGTTGACGATGCTTCAACTGATTCATCGGCTAATATTCTGCAGACCTACGCCGAGCGGGACTCACGGATTCGAGTCCTTCGGCAACCCGAAAACACAGGGCTGACAAGTGCATTGATAGTCGGTTGTAATGCAGCCCGCGGAACGTATATCGCTCGACAGGATGTCGGCGATACGTCGTTGCCGGGGCGATTTGCGAGCCAGATCACGTTTCTTGAACAAAACTCAAACGTAGTTGCCGTCAGCTCGGGCATTCGCAAAGTAGGCCCTGTCGGCGAGTTGTTGGGCGATACAACACGATCGCTCTCACCGAGCGAGGTTACGCGCGTGTTTCTTGAGACAGGCAAAGCCATTGTTCATGCTGCTGCAATGGTTCGACGCAGCAGTTTTGAAGCTGCGGGAGGATATCGGCGGGAGTTCCGCGTCGCACAGGATATCGACCTCTGGCTTCGCCTGTCAGAAACAGGACTAATCGCTGAGTTGTCGGAAGTGCTCTGTTGCATTTCCGTCGATTTGCGAGGAATCAGTGCGACCAGCAACGGCCAGCAGCATCGCCTCGCCGCGATCGCTCGGGCCTGCCATAACGCGAGGACATCCGGCTGCGACGAATGGCCATTACTTAAGGAAGCGGAGAACATCAGCGGGGAGAAAATCGGTGTTCGGGATATGCCAGGCAGATTCGACTGCCATGAGGGCAAAGCGAACTATTTCCTGGGCAGCGAACTTCTGATTCAGCGGAACCCAAAGTGCCGCGAATACTTCACGCAATCGATCCGCTGTCGAAACCAGGTATTGCGTTCCGCAGCAAAGTTTCTGTTCTCATACTTTACCTGTACCACCGCGCCTGCTGACGGCAATGTGGACTCACACGCAATCGAATGCATTAAAGGTCAATCGAAGTGAAAGCTCCCGTCGTCAGTGCGGACTGGACAAAGGAAGTCCGTCACTTATATGAGCATGATGTTCGCGAAATCTGGGACCCGAGTATTGCTCCGCAAATCTGGAATCAGTACCACGACCAGCTTCGCTTGTACGAGGCCATGGTGAAAGAGCTGAATCCCGTGACAATTCTTGATGTCGGGTGTGCGCAGGGGACCCTGGCATTGAAGCTGGCGGAGGCCGGATATCACGTCGTTGCCAATGACTTGCGACCTGAGTTCCTGGAGTATGCAAAGAGCCGCTATGAACACGGTGACATTGAGTTCGTTGCCGGAAATGTGTTTGAGCTGAATCTGAATCGTCGGTTCGATCTGATTTTTGCAAACCAGATCATTGAGCATCTTGTTTATCCAGTGGAGTTTCTGCGTCGGCTGGCAGGATTGCTGTCTCCGGGTGGTCATGTGATCGTAACGACTCCGAACCATGCCTACTTCAAAAACGACCTGCCGAATTACGCGGGCATCGGGGACCCGGCGCAGCATGCAGATCGTCAGTTTACAGCCGACGCTGACGGACATTTCTTTGCGTACACGGCAACTGAACTGGTTCGGTTCACAGCCGAGGCCGGATTTCAGGATCCGCGCGCCTTCTTCTTTGAGACGCCCTGGATCTCGGGCCACGTGAAAGTCCGATACCTTCATCGGCTGCTGCCAGCCGCGATCCTCCGCGG
>JANNGQ010001171.1:0-2617 GCA_031403975.1 Planctomycetota bacterium | reverse complement strand
GGCACGGATTTTTCGAATCATCTGCTGGATGCGACGAAGGCATTTCATCTGGACATCACCGATGCCGCTGATGCCGAAGGATTCCCCGCAAGTCTGCGGCGGATCGCGTCATCAGCATGGTCGCGGGCCGATGAGAACAGGGACAAACCTGCGGCAACGGCAGAATCCGGGCCATGGCGGATCACACTGGACGCTCCCTGCTTCGGACCGTTCATGGAACATTGCCGCAGCCGGTCCCTCCGCGAAACACTGTATCGGGCCTACGTCACTCGGGCGGGTTCGGGGAACACCGATAACGCGCCGCTGATCGCGCGCATCCTGAAACTCAGGAAAGTACAGGCCTCACTGCTGGGGTTCAGCAGCTACGCAGATCTGAGTCTGTCGCGCAAGATGGCAGGCGACGTTTCGGCCGTGCAGCAGATGTTTGATCGTCTGCTGGAAGCGTCTCACCATGTGGCGGTGAAAGAACTGGAGGAAATCTCCGATCTGGCTCAGCAGAACGGTCATGACGGCCAACTGGCACACTGGGACGTTGCATTCTGGGCTGAACGACTTCGGGAGCAGAGATTTTCATTTACGGACGAGCAGCTGCGCCCGTATTTCTCTCTGGATCGAGTGCTGAGCGGACTCTTTGAGTTGTGCAGACGTCTCTTCAGCATTGAAGTGAAGGTCGCGGACGGCAAGGCTCCGTTGTGGCATCCCGATGTCCGGTTCTATGAGATCTTTGACGATGCAGACCGGCACATTGCCGGATTCTATCTCGACCCGTATTCACGCCCGCAGGACAAGCGCGGCGGAGCGTGGATGAATGACTGCATCGGGAGATCCGTCGGACCGAACGGTGTGCGTCTGCCGGTAGCGCATCTGGTGTGCAACAGTACGCCGCCTGCGGACGGTGTGCCTTCGTTGATGACGTTTCGCGAAGTGGAAACTCTGTTTCATGAATTCGGCCATGGACTGCAGCACATGCTGACGCTGGTCGATTATCGCGATGCCGCCGGAATCAGCGGCGTCGAATGGGATGCTGTCGAACTGCCAAGTCAATTCATGGAAAACTGGTGTCTCCACAGACCGACCCTGATGAAGATGGCGGTTCACTATCAATCCGGCGAACAATTGCCGGAAGAGCTGTACGAGAAACTGCGGCAGTCGAAGACCTACAGAGCTGCCACGGTCATGCTTCGGCAACTGCAGCTGGGCATGACGGATATGGCGCTGCACGATGCGTATGATCCCGACGGCGACGAAACACCGTTCGATGTGGAGTGCCGGATTCTCTCGATCACCAGCCTGCTGCCGCCTCTGCCGGAGAATCGATTCTTGTGTTCTTTCCAGCATATCTTCGCAGGCGGATACGCAGCCGGTTATTACAGTTACAAGTGGGCGGAAGTGCTGAGCGCGGATGCGTTTGGTGCTTTTGAAGAGGCGGGGCTCGATGATGAAGCTGCGGTGGCCCACACGGGTCGCCGGTTTCGTGATACAGTGCTGGCTCTGGGAGGCAGTCGGCACCCGATGGACATTTTTCGCGACTTTCGCGGCCGCGACCCCGATCCGGATGCACTGCTGAGGCACTGTGGGCTGAGTGGGAAATGATTAATGACTAATGACCAACAGCCAATGACCAATGACGGTACAGGAGGCAGAGCCTCCGGGCAGTGCGTTCCAGGGCGGAGCCCTGGAACGAGACACCATGCAAGTGCTGAATCCTGAATCCTGAATCCTGAATCCTGAATACCGAATCCCGAATCCTCACCCCATGCAAGCATCTCCGGAAAAACACTTCGACGTTCTGATCATCGGGACCGGGCCGGCAGGTGAAGGCGCTTCAATGGAAGCGACCAAACAGGGAAAGCGCGTCGGTGCTGTCGAGCGCATGCCGCAGATCGGCGGCGCATGTACGCACCTCGGCACAATTCCCAGCAAGTCCCTGCGAGCCGCCATTTATCGCGTGATGGAAGTGAACTCGGCTCCGGTGTTCAGACAGCTCGGGATCAATCTGCAGGTCAGCTTCCGCGACCTGCGCCGCAGCGCGCAGTCGGTGATTGATCAGCAGGTCGGCATGAGGAGAAGCTTTTACGACCGCAACGATGTGGAAGTGCTTCAGGGGCAGGCAAAGTTCGTTGATTCGCATCGGGTTCAGGTGACGCATCCCGACGGAACTCAGACCTTTGCTCATGCAGGGCACTTTGTCGTTGCAACCGGCTCGCGTCCGTACAGGCCACCGGAGATCGACTTCACGCATCCGCGAGTGTTTGACAGTGACACAATTCTGAATCTGCCCGAAACGCCCGGCTCAATGACTATTTACGGAGCCGGCGTGATCGGCTGCGAGTATGCGTCGATGTTCCGCAGTCTGCCGGTGAAGCTGAATCTGATCAACACGTCAACTACCGCGGCGGCAATGCCGATTCCTTCTTTGCTCATGCCCCCGGTCATGTGCTGCGCAGCCTGCGCACCGCTGCCATGCGCGTGACGCCTTCGAGTTATCTGGTGCGGGTCTTTGGCCGTTATGGGCTGGATGCCCACGTGATACCGAACATCGTCGACCTGTCGCGCTTCACGCCTGTGCCGCAGCGTAATTTTGGCGACGCGCCCCGCCTTGTCGTCGCCCGCAACC
>JANNGQ010001170.1:0-2057 GCA_031403975.1 Planctomycetota bacterium | reverse complement strand
CGGTCTCACTCGTTTGATTCGATCAACCGCGATCAACTTGCGACAATTCGTTTCCCACTGTATTACCTGTTCGGAGCTGTCTGTCTTTCGACGGCTCTGGTGATGTCCGGACTGGCGATTCTGCTGAGTTGCGGCCGCATTCGAAGACGGTTACTGGCGGCATGGCTGCTGACGTTACTGTCCGGCGTTGTCGCCGTCGCCGACTACAAGTGTGTTTTCCAGCCTTTGCAGCATCTGATTGTACCCCCCGGACGGCCCCGCACAGAAGCCTTCACGGCACTGCACGAACAGTCAAGACTCATCAACGAAGTGCATCTTGGCCTGGCAATTCTGGCGGCGGTCGTGATCAGCATTCCGGAGCCGGCAAAGGCAGACGGATTCAGAAAGAATGGGCGGAGTTGTGGGTCGTTAAATGGCTAGCACTCCAGCATCTTCACCATCCGTACGCGGGGAAAGTCGAACTATGCAAGACGAAACTCGGCCCTCAGCAGTGCCAGAGCCCGTTCGCATTCCGACGCAGCGATCACAATGCTCAGCTTGATTTCGCTGGTGTTGATCAGCTGGACGTTGATCTGATTGTCGCCCAGAGTCCGGAAGACACGCCGTCCGACATCCGTATGACTGCGAAGGCCGATTCCGGCAATGGACAGTTTCCCGATCTGACGGTCGGACGTGAGAATCGAACCCTCATAGCGTTCCAGAACTTCCCTCAGCAGCAGCACGGATCGGTCAATGTCGACGCAGGGCACCGTGAACGAAATCGTCGCGCGACCGTCGCGGGCTGCGTTCTGGACAATCATGTCGACCAGCACGCCGCCCTCCGCAACCGCCGTGAAAATATCTTCGGCGATCCCGGGATCGTCCGGAAGGTTGCTCAGCGTGATCCGGGACTGATCCACGCCTGCACAGACATCACTGATGACAATGCTCTCCATGCCTTCCAGCCGCGAGACGATGTCAGCCGCGAGTTCTGCACTGGGGGTCGTACCGGTGCTGCTCCTGCGACCGTTTGCGGCAAACCCGACCTGTGGCGGCGAGGCGTCAGCTCTGTCCAGTCCAAAGCCCGAATGCATCGCTTCGACAGCCCGATTGCAGCGTTCGCGGTCGATCAGAACGGAGATTTTGATCTCGCTGGTAGTCACGACTTTGATGTTGATCTCATGCTGCGCCAACACCTGGAACATCCTGGCGGCGACACCTGTGTGAGCCTGCATTCCGTGGCCGACAACTGACACTTTGGACAGTCCCGTCGTCGAGCTGACGGCCTGAGCTCCGAGTTTCTGTCTCGTTGCTTCGGCGACGCGCATCGCTCCGGTCAATTCGTCTTCCGCGACAGTGAATGAGACGTTGGCGAATCCCTCACGGGCGACGTTCTGCACGACCATGTCGACAGGAATCTTCGCCTCCGACAGCGCCGTGAACAGATGACTCATAACGCCCGGCTGGTCGGGCAGACCAATCAGAGTGATCAGTGCTTCGTTGCGGACGAATGCAACTCCCGTGACCATCGATGTGACGTCGTCGGCTTCGGGAGCAATCAGCGTTCCCTGTCCGTCTGAGTATGCCGGACGGACGCGAATCTGCACGCCGTATTTTTTGGCGAATTCGATCGACCTGGAGTGCATGACTCCCGCCCCGAGACTGGCGAGTTCCAGCATTTCGTCGTAGGAGATCCGTTCGATCTTGCGGGCGGACGGAACCAGACGCGGATCTGTCGTAAAGACGCCCTCGACGTCAGTGTAGATTTCACACATTTCCGCATTCAGCACGGCCGCCAGGGCCGTGGCTGTCGTGTCGCTTCCGCCTCGTCCCAGCGTCGTAATGTTCATATCTGCATCGACGCCCTGGAATCCAGCGGCAATCACGATGTTCCCTGCCGACAGAAGATCACGCATTCGCTCGGTAGCAATGCTGACGATGCGGGCTTTCGTGTGAGTTGCATCCGTGCGGACTCCGATCTGCGCCCCGGTCAGACTGATGGCTTCTTCGCCCAGCTCATGCACAGCCATTGCCATCAGTGCGACGGATTCCTGTTCACCCGTCGAAAGGAGCATGTC
>JANNGQ010001169.1:0-3845 GCA_031403975.1 Planctomycetota bacterium | reverse complement strand
GAAAACACAGCGATTCAGGCCTGAAGGGCCGACACAAGCGCCAGTGTGCCGGCCCTTCAGGCCTTAAGTTTTTGATTCTCGTATACCGGTGGCTTACGCCACCGGCATGGGATATATCGGCCCTCCGGGCCTGAAATGCGCAACTTCAAAACTCGCGCTTCGGGTTAGTATTTGTGCCTCTTTTTCAGCATATTCGAACGACAACCCAGGCAACGGCGCAACTTCGAAACGCGCGTGCGTGTGCTCAAGCTGTTCGCCGTGCGAAACGACGGCCAACATCTCGACACTGCATGTCAGCCGGTCGAAGACCGCAGTGCAATTCACATGGATCAGGCACGTTCTTGTGGGCGAATCGCTGATACTCTTCATGTCTTTGAAGGGTGAGACGAGCCTTTTGCATGTGTCCCTGTGGAGACGTTGAAAGACATACACCTTACGGATCAACACGGTCACTCGTACAGGAACGGAACGATGTCAACAGTCGCCGCACGATCCCCCTTGAGACGAGGACGCAGCAAGCACCGAGCCACGAACGTGTCTGCGCCTCAGAATGTCCGATTCGAAACAAACCCTCGACAGGAGTTGATCGCCCTGCTCCGCGGCCGGTTTGCCGTCCCGGTGATCAGCGCGCTCGCTGAACGCGAGTTGTTGCCCCGCATGCGGCAAGCGCCCTTTCGAATCTCCGACTTTCACGAAGTTCGCGATCAAGCTGTCCTCCTTTCCATTTTCCGCTATCTGCAAGGACTCGGACTGCTCGCCATACAGGGGGGCGAAGACGAGTCGTGTTTTATCGTGACCGATATTGGCCAGACAGTTTTCAATCGGGCTGGGGCATTTCTGATTCTTGATTCGTACCACGACTACTTCGCTGCTCTGCCTCAATTGCTCGCAGGCGAAGAAACAAAGGCGACTGTGGAACGCAGCAAAAACGTACTGGGCTGCGGAATGCTCCATCGTCGAAAGTTCTTCCCGGCAGCACTCGAGATTGTTCGACAGGAGGCGTGGGATGCGATGGTCGACATCGGCTGCGGAGATGGAACGTATCTCTCCGAAGCAATGGACCAGGCTCACGCCCCACTTGCCGTCGGTGTGGACCTTTCACCCGAAGCGGTGGGGGCAACTCGGCGGCGATTGTGTGCCTTCGAACTCCGCACCGTAGTCGCAGATGCGTTCGACGTGTCCGAATGGGCACGCATGATTCCACGATCATCGCGCTGCGTCATCAGCCTGTGGTTTGTGGTCCACGAGTTCTCGCAGCGAGACGAGAATCGGGTCGTCGAGTTCTTCCGCCGCATTTCCGACAGCCTGCCGAATGCCGAAATCGTTGTCGGAGAACTGGTGGACCACTCGCCGGAAGTACTGGCGCCGCTGCATACCCGGGTGATTCTTCCCGAGTTCCAGCTGTTTCATGAACTTTCTGGTCAGGGTGTTCTGAGTTGGGAACAGCATCAGACGGTGTTGTCCCGAATTCCGTATGAGCTGGCGGGTGAAGTGCGATTCGACGAGATCCGAGGCGCTGATGGCAAATTGGTGCCCAGCAGTTTCGTGTGGCATCTGAAGCCGCACTGATGAAGTCGAACTGCTTATGCAACGACCGCCCGCGACCGCCAGGACCTCCGTCTTCCATCGCAAGGCATTCCCGGCAGACCAACCAAAAGGCTTCCCGTGCAGACACGCGATAATCTCGTCTACGAACACATGGTGGGCGTCTCCCAGCCTCCGTTGGTCCAGATTCCCGATACGCACGATCCGACGGCGTTGGAATTCTCAGACGCATTGATGCAGACGAAAGTCACTCGCTCGATTGTGCGGGCGGCATTCTCAGTCGGCGGGCTGCACCGATTCGCCCGCGAAGTCGGTTCGGAGCTTGAACCGTTGCTTCGGCGACACAACCTGCGGCTTCCGATGCTGGAGGCCCCGCTCCTGTCGGGCACGGTGGCGCTGGCCGGCGATCCCGGAACCTAGCCCATCCACGCTTCCGGAAGTTGTACCCGGAGCTGCTGGTCAACATTCACTTCATGATCCGTGCCAGCGTCCCGTTGATGCAGACGACCTTGCGCCGTTGCCGCGAAATCGCCGACCGTGATGCCGTCGCGAAGGCGATGATTCCATACCTCACGCAGCATATCAAAGAAGAGATGCATCACGATGAATGGCTGCTCGATGATCTGGAACTGCTGGGAATCCCCAGGGGAGAGGTATTCCAGCGCATTCCTTCGCCACATGCGGCGACTTGCGTCGGTGCCCGGTACTACTGGATCCTCCACCATCACCCGGTGGCTGAATTGGGCGGGATCGCCGTGATGGAGGGGCATCCCCCAAGCCTGGAAGTGTTCGACCTCATGCAGGAACTGACGGGGTTGCCACGGGCAGTCTTCCGCACTCTCGAAAAGCACGCGCATCTTGATCCGCACCACCGAGACGACCTGTTGGCGGCGATTGATGAATTGCCGCTCGAAGAAGAGCATCACCGGATGATGGGCGTTGCCGCACTCACCACAATCGAAACGGCGTCTGCCCTGTACAGGGAATGTGCGAGTTCACTGTCGAGCGAAGTCTCCGAATTGGTAGTCTCCTGATGCAGCAGGAGATGCCTGTGACAGATTTCCGGATACTGGTTTCTCACGAAAGAGGTGGCGTTATGGCACGGTATTTCCAACCTGACTCGTTCATCCTTTGCATCAATCTCTTCCTTGTGCTTCTCGCGGGCTGCGATGCCGGCGTCCATGTCGCTCCGGCGAGGTACGAATACGTTCTTCCTGCTGAGGATCGGCAGGACGTGGGGCGATTACTCATGCATCTTCAGTCTCCAATTGACTCAGAAAGCGGGCAGGCAATGACCTGCCTGCTGGCTTTGCCTGACAAAGAGGTCCTTCCTCAATTGATCGGGCACTATCAGGCGGCCAGGCTGACCACCGAGGGCGTGGGGCTTCGAATTCGTCTCGTGGAAGTCTTTGCAAGGTTCCATGGAACTGCTTTCACAACAGCGTGCGAGCTTGCAGACGACTATTGCACTCTGGCGTTGCCCGAATCGACTGAGCAGGCGACGCAATTGAGGGTTGGCATCATCGCCGCCCTCGCAGCGATTGGCGATATCGATGGCCTGTTCCCTCACGTCTATCATTGCTTGACGCAATCGCCGTACCCCAATGAGTCGATCGAACTCCTCAATGTCCTGTCAGGATTGAGTCAGCCAGTGGAGCTCACCGGGCATCAACGCGAATTCCTGCAGCAGAGGCTGATCGACGGCCTGGCGTTCGCTGCAGCAGACGTGCGGCTCACTGCAAAACTTTTGCCAGCCACAACGTGGCTGATGGCAAGAATCTCGGACGAAAACGGACTGCCCGATCCCCTGAGATCCGCGATTGACTCTGTCATTCTGTCTCTGGACGAGCGATTGAGTCACCTCATGGGTAGTGAGCCACCCGAAAAGATCCAGCGTCGCCGCCGTGGTGGCAGGAGACGCAGGTCTTCTTACTGGACTTCGAATCCGGACCACACAGAATGGTCGGCGATGGTTGCGGAAGTCGAGCGACAGCGAACGTCGTTCCTGGCACTTGACAGGAGTGCTGAAACTGATGACGGACTCGAGACCGATCCGTCGGCGATCGATGACTACCAAAGGCAGAATCCAGGCGTGACATCCCCGCTGTGACCAGGAATCCGGATCGAGAGCTTTCAGGGTTCCAACGGTCCGATTGCTGTTGCCATTTGTTCGCTCCTTGTGCAATCGAATTCGACTGCCAGACCTGAGTGCCGGTGCCATTCAGCAGTGACTCAGGATACAACATCAGTGTCGGACTTCCGAAAGACTGCTGGTCAGTCGTATGTCCAGGACGGTCGGC
>JANNGQ010001168.1:0-4995 GCA_031403975.1 Planctomycetota bacterium | reverse complement strand
CGACCTCACGCCCGACATCTCGGCGAGAGCGGTCATCCATTTCATCGACCTCTACACGAGGAACCCAACGTCCTCCGGCTCCACCGTCACCGTTCGCGAGGCCTGGCTGCGGTTCGGGAAGAAGTTCGAGGGCCTGCAGGCCAGTGCGAACGCAGCCGTGACACTGCCGATGATCGCGAACACGAGCCTGAGCAGCAGCCTTCGTCGGACGAGGAGAGATTTCATCTGGACGACCGAACCTTCCGGGATTCACCGACGCACTGACGCAGAAGCAGTATTCGCCATGCGGAACAGCCTACTCATCCAGCCGCCGGAGTTCGATCCCGGAAAGCCCTGGACGACGGGTTTTCGCCGCAAACGTATCATCGCGAGTCTGCACCTGTTCCCATGAGGCGACCGCCGCCACCCTTGAGTTGAAATCACGGACTTGATCTGGAATAGTGAAGGACGCTTCTGCCGACCAGCAGAATGCCGCTGGTCATGCGAAGGCGTTGTCGAGATCATAGATCGCGGTGATGGACCAAACTCACCACGGCGTTGCCGGAATGGGCCGCACGCCGGACGCCAGAAAGAGGTTTCACAAATGAGTTTCGTCCAGAGATTCTTCACGGCGATCTTTCCGACGAGTTGGACCAGGAGCATGGAAGCCGATTCGCGCCGATGGATGGTCCGCTGCGGATGTGGCTTCGCTATATCCGTCTGGGACAGCGGCGGCATTCGCTGGAAAGCGACCGGGAATCCCCGGTGGTACAGAAAGTGTCCGAAGTGCGGCCTTCGCAGTTGGCACAAGGTCTCCCGCGACCCGCCTGCGTCCTCGGAGTCCTCCCCAGAATGACCTCAGCCATACTGTTGAGGTCCGATCGAAAACGAGACGACCGCCATACCTGCTCGCGAGGAGTTTCGGAAGCAGTCCGGTAGAGCCTGAAACGCATTGATGCAGAGACAGCGATCGATGCTCGGTGACATGCATTCGTTCGAGTGGAGCAATGGGGCCGAACTCGTTTCAGAAAACGATTCCCAATGCCGTTTGACGCGTCCCCGGTCAGGCCAGAATCTCGCCCACAGGATGTCCTCCGTGCGCGATCGCCACAGGCCGCGAGGCACGATCGTGGACCGGCATTTCCGGATCGATGCCCAGCAAGTGATAGATGGTCGCGCAGATGTCGCGGATATGCACTGGTTTGTCTTTGATAAATGCGGCCTGATCGTCGGACGCACCGTGGATTGTCCCGCCGCGAATTCCAGCACCGGCCAGCAGCACCGAATAACATTCCGTCCAATGGTCGCGTCCGCCGTTGGCATTGATCTTCGGGGTGCGGCCCATTTCTCCCATCGTCACCACCAGCGTCTCATCCAGAAGTCCTCGCGCGTCGAGGTCCTCGATGAAGGCCGAATACGTCTGGTCGAAATTCGGAAGCAGGGTTTCCTTCAACATCGGAAAGTTCCGTTCGTGAGTGTCCCACGCCGCTTTGCTCACCTCGTATCGCATGTCCTGTGTCGGCGCTCCTCCCTGCAGGTAGAGCAACACGACGCTCTTCGCCCTGGCGGGTAACAGAAACCGGTTCGCAGCAACTTCCGCTGCGGGCAGGGCGGGCGCACCGAACACACTGCCCAGGAGCGACAGAGTTCCGGCTTTGAGCGATTCACGACGGGTCGGTCCGCTGCACGCGCGTCGAGGGCTGCCCAGCATTCTGATCGCAGTCATGGCTGCTCCCCTCGAATTCGATGCCTTCGTTGCGTGGCAATCATTCCAAATCCTCTCGCTCCGCAAGAAGTTTCCTAGTACCAGCACACTACCGCGAAGGCGTACAAAACGGAATCCATTTCGCGGCAAACGATCAGTACGAACCGGACCAGTTCCGCGTTGTTCGAAACGGCTTCGAACTGAATCAAACCGTCAAAGTGAATGACCAGGGCCATCCACCGCGTGATCCACGGAAATCCTCCGTGGCGATTGGTGAACAGCCGCCGTTTCTTGTTTGTGGTCAATTGGTAGAATCGACAAGTGCAATTGACTGCCTGAGAATCTTCAGAATCGTGAACTTTCCTGACGACCCATGCCGAACCGCATTGTCCGACCTTTCAGTGGCGAGGATCAAGTATGTGTGAAAAACTGAGCCTCGTGGTCGCCTGGTTTTTCCTGAGTCCGGTCATCGCGTCTGGACAGCTCCGTCCTGACGATGCCCGGCCTGCAGATGCTCGACTCGCTCCCGCATTCGACAAGATGGTTTCGAAAAGGGATTCACTTCTCATTCCTGCACAGGTGGAGTCGCTTCCCCGATCGATTGCCGACGTCGACGAGATTCTGGAGATGACTCGCCAACTTCAGATCGCAGAAGGAGACACATCGACCGGAAAAAAATACGGGCTCCTGATCGAGGGTTTTGAGCGTCTCAAACAAAAAATCGGACAGATCCCGTTTCTGGTCGAGCGCAGGGAATTCTCGTTGGCGGCCGACACCATTGATGACATCGCGCTGAACAACCAGGTATGGAATGGCCGACAGGATGTGGCGCTGCGGGACTGGGCCAAAAGCTATCGGGAGAAGGCCGGCACGCTGGAAAAGCCCCTGCAACCACTCGATAAGAAACTGAGTCGCGAGTGGCTTTCTGGCGAACTGAAGTCCGCTCGGGCGAACCTTGCTCAATTACTTGACCGGAAGCGTGAGATCTTTGGAAACACACACACGGAAGTCATGGGGACGCTGGTTGCGCTTTGGGAGATTCATTTCGAGTCTGGACTGGTGAGAGAAAGCACTTCATTCCTCACCGAAGCTGCGAAGATCTCATCCGAGGTGTACGGCGAGAACCATTGGCAGACAGTGACTCTGCGGGAAAACCTCAAATTCACAGAGCAGCTTGCTGATTCAGAACCACGAGTCCAAACGAGGATTTTTCAACTTTGGACGAACAGCCTTATATCCTCTGAAGTTTCGGCTGAGAACATCGAAAATGTCCTGGCACTGGCGGATCGGGAAATCACGTTTGCCGAGAAGACTCTCGGGTTCGAAAGCTCGCTTGTGGCGGAATCGTATGTCCGATTTGCCAGGCTGGCAGAAAAGTTCGGCAAGCTGAACTATGCAGTGGCATTTTATCTTCGAGGCGCCTCGACAGCTCAAAAAGCCTTTGGCGACCTGCATCCATTGAGCTGTTCTGCAGTTCAGGGGCTGGAGCGTGACGTGCCGGCGGATGAACGACAATGAGCGCGCATTTGATCTGGCGACGCAGGCCGCAGACATGAATCGCAGGCTTTACGGAGAGGGTTCCCAGGAATACATGCGAGCGCTCGGAACAGTCGGAGTCTTCTACTACGAATTCGAGAGCTTTCCGCAGGCGCTCTACGTGTTGAATAAGGTCAAGCGACTGCGGTCACTTGTCAATGATGATCAGGGCGTGGTGCATGCAATGACGCTGAACCACCTGGGGATGGTGCATATGAAACTCGGCAACTACGAGGCCGCCCGAAGCGAGTTCGAGGCGGCCATGAAATTGATTGATGAAAATGACGAGCCATACATCGATGTTGCCGAAGCGCTGATCGAATTTGTGTTGGCAGAAGGAAAAGTTGACGAGGCACTCGAAAAGAAATCACATATCGTTGAATTGGCCAGAAAGAAGTATGGCAGTGACGACATTCGTTTTGCATACACACTTGAAAACCTGGCAACTTTTCAGGTGCTCGCTGGACGAGAGTCGGACGCTGCACGCACTCTCGAAGAGTCTTTGGCAATTACGCGGCGTCACCTGGACCGGTTAGGAAAGACTCAAAGTCGACGGCTGCGGACAGAAGCCTATTCCTCTGAGCAAGCAGCGCTGTCTCATTACCTGACGATTGCCACGAAACTCGGCGAAATGGATCAACTGGCCTACCAGCAGGTCGCCGTCTGGAAAGCAGCCGCAGTCCGGCAAGGCCGAGTGTTAGAGCAAAAGAAGGGAGTCAAATCCGACGTGGTGTTTGATCAAAAACGTCAAACAATCGCGGATGCAATTTCCAATTACCTGTCGGTGGTGGACACGCAGTCAAGTGATTCGATCAAACTCGACCAGCTCAACGAAATGATTCAGGCCTGGGAGGATGTTCATCGCAACGTGATTTTTCAGGGGGAAATTGAATACCAGAAATCCACACTCGAAGAGATCCAGGCAAAAGTGCCCGATGACACTGTCTTAATCGATCTTTTCGAATACACGCACATGATTCCGAAGAAGGAATTCTCCTGGGAACGGTTCGACAGAAAAGAGCAAGTACTGGCATTTGTGATTCGTCAGAATGGTCCTGTCGAGATGATCCAGGTGGGGGAGGTTGACGAGATCGAAAAGACAATCTTCAATTGGAGAGAAGAGATCGCACGAGGCTCCGCAGGCACTCAAATCCATTCCGGAATTACTGACTCGGCAGATCTTGACTTCTATCAGCAGGTCTGGAAACCGATTGCCGATCACATCGGAAAGGCAGAGCATGTCATCATTTGCCCGGACGGGATGTTGAATCTTGTTCCCTGGGCAGCAATTCCCGTCAATGAGGATCGTCGCTATCTCATTGAGGACTGTGTTGTCTCGACGGTTCCCTATGTTGACTTCCTGGCCAAAGCAACAACTCAGATAAATCGCTCACAACCGCCTGTGATGACCCTGGTGGGAAATCTCGATTATCGACAACCGATCCCGGGACGTTCTGAAGGAAGAATGTTCAATCCTCTCCCAGGGACCACGCGAGAAATCGTTGCGTTGAAATCGCAGTTCGAAGAAACATTTCCGCAGGGGCGTCTGACATTTCTGGAACAACGCAGAGGAACGGAGTTGAACGTCCGTATCAATGCGATGCGGTCTAACTATCTGCACGTGGCAACGCACGGCTTCTTCGCTCCGGACGTTTGGCAAACGCACAAAGTGAATGAAGAAAAAGCTGCATTCCGGCAACGGATTCGCGTGATGGTTCCCGAGGCCATGTCGGCTCTGGTGTTTACCGGTGCGAACCAGGGAATGAGTGCTACCG
>JANNGQ010001167.1:0-5910 GCA_031403975.1 Planctomycetota bacterium | reverse complement strand
ATATCGGCCCTCCGGGCCTGAAATGCGCAACTTCAAAAAGCGAAAGCCGGGGCGTTGAAAAACGTGTCTGGAACTCCCCGGCATCAGGCTTCAAGATGTACGTCTGATACCTCTCATGTTCCAGACACATTTTTCAACACTCACTACAGGTCAATGACCTGTTTCCAGTTTTCATGAATGATGCGATGCAGAGCCTCGTCGGGAAACTTCGGAAAGTGTGTCCCCTGCACGATGTTGTTCACTTTCTGCAGTCCGGCAATCAACTGTTCGGGCGTGGCCGATGGAAAATCGGAGCCGAAGATCAATTTGTGCTCCACTCCGTATTCAAGGGCCGTTATGAATGCCTGCCAGTGTCGCCAGGGGCGATAGTGCAAAGCCGATACGTTGGCGTACAGATTCGGATGTTTGCGAATCAGTGCGATGCATTCGGTTTCCCACGGATGCCCCATGTGAGAAATGATGATGCGAAGATCAGGGCAGGCGATCGCAATGTCTTCCAGAAGAACGGGATTGGCATATTTCAGCGGTGCCGGACGGACAAACGTTGTTCCCTGATGAACATTGACCGGAATACACAGTCGTTCGGCCTTCCGGAACAGCGGAATGTGCCGCGGATCATGCGGGTCCCAGTTCTGATAGATGGGCGATACTTTCAGCCCGCGAAAGCCGAGGTTCGAGACATAATGATCCAGCTGGTCCACGCAGTCCGGATCATTCGGATCGACTGAGCACCAGCCGATGAACCTGTCGGAGTGCTTCCGAACAAATTCTGCAATCAGTTCCTGGTCAGCATTGATGCCGGAATGCGGGGCTTTGATTCCGAATACGATGACTCTGTCGCACGCCTTCGTGGCCTCCAGCAACTGCTCAGGGCGTGAATCAAATGCGTTCCGTTCGTCCTGATCGCTGCCCGCAAAGTAGACGTCCGGTGTCATCCGCATCTTCGCTCGCTTTGCCTCGAGTGCGAACCGGACAAACTCAGCGGACAGATGATCCGGATACCACATCAGGTTGGTGTGAGTGTCGACAAGCATGTTTCCGATTCACAATTTTGGCATGCAGACCCGGGCTATCGGAGGATGTACTTCCTGGCCACCTTCGCGGCCACGGCACCGGTGGCGTAGTAGCCGATCGAAATCTGCCCAATCTGAGTCAGCAGGTCGTAGGACTGCCAGCGGTTCCAGCCATAATCGGATTCGAGCCACAGAATCAGCTTCGCATAACTTTCCGCAACAGCGCGTTCCAGCGGCAGGGCCACGGCGACTGCCATCAGTTCTGTCGGCGATTCGATTCTCGGGCCGGCCAGCTGAGCCCCCCGGATCAGATCGACGCGAATGGTTGTCCGCGCCGGCATTTCCAATGCGGTTGCCGATAGCTCACCGTGACCCTGTGCGGCGTGCGCATCCCCAAGATACAGAAACCCGCCGGGAACGAAGACAGGCAGGTAAACTGTGTTGCCCGGACAAACTTCCACCAGATCCAGATTGCCTCCGTAATTGCCGGCCGGGCCGGTCGACGGAACGCCCCAGTCCGGAGCAGTGCCGAGGCACCCCAGCATCGGAGCATACGGAATGCTGACTCGGTCGCTCCAGGCAATCTGGCCATCTCGGATCGGACAAATCCGCGTGCCGGGAGGAACATCGGCTCCCAGCCATTCCGTCAGCATCCGAGGAGCCCCGGTGTAAGTCGCACACTGGCCGATCAGAGGCTCGATGGACTGAATGTGAATTGCCAGCGCATCGCCCGGCTGAGCCCCGCGGACGACAATCGGGCCATTGACAGGATTGCTCCAGGGCATCGTTCGTTTGTCGCGTCGATCTTCCGGACGACGCAACTGGCCGGACAATGCGTCCTCGGATTCCACGATCAGTGTTTCGCCGGATTCGATCTCTGCCCTCGGCGGTGAATGGCGGCTGAACTCATACAGCAGAGGAGTCGCCCTGATCGAATTCAAAGGAGGCTCCTCCTGACTACGGGTCTGAACATGAGAAAGTCGCCCGCCTGTTTCCGCGTGCGAAAACCGAATGCCGCACATTGGCAAGGGGAAACTGCGACGTCAACTCTGCAGATCCAAAGCAACCACGCTTTCACATCAGCGAGATGCCGACGCTGAGCTGCCCTGTGTTGTCGCTCAGGCTGGTCCAGTCATCCTCACAGCGCAGGAACAACTGACCGGCAGCGGGAGCGACGAAGGGCATCGACGGGTCGATCTGAAACAGTTCCGACAGTGACTCACCGTCGAACAGACAGCCTGCCAGCTTTCCGGATTCCTGTTCGTTGCCTTCCGCACCGTGTTCCTCTGCATCAGCGCTGATCGACCAGTCTCCCGTGCATTCGAACTGATAGGTTCCCCCGGCGATGACCTTTGTCCCGCTGGGCTGCCAACCCCGGTCCGCCCGGACAGTTGAAGTGATCGGACGCTGGCTCGTCGGCTCGCGGAACTTTTTCTGCCAGTTCCAGCAGCAGCGTTCAACGTCGAAACCTCGCTCAAGATGATCGAGAAAAAAGGTGAATTCGAATTCCAGTTCCTCCTGCTGGGAACGGAAGCTCCGCTCGAACGAACCACCGCGACCACTGAGCAGGTTTGCTCCGAGCATTCGAAATCGTTCCTGGTAATTCGGGTTATTGACCAGAAAATGACACAGAGCCCACCGCCAGGCATAGTTGCGCCAGCCGTCGCCCGTGTTCTGATCAGAGTCCGTGATCTGATCAATTGTGGGTCTCGGTGACTGCTTCAGAAACTCGATCACATACTCTGGACAATTGACCGACGAATCTCCCTCGACCCAGTAGTTCCCCATTTCTGCCATGCCTTCCGCGTACCAGGTCGGCCCGGTCACGCCGAATGTCTGGTAGCAGTAGGCATGAACGGCTTCATGCAGCGGCGTCCCGAAATCGGCTGACGCATAAACCGCCGCGGTCATGTCGAGCTGTCGTCCCCGGCGAACTCCCTGAGCCAGCGTGATACCGCCCTGCGCCACCTGCGATTTTGCCTGCGGAGGCAGCACGTCATCCGGCCAGTTGTACGGCTGAACGACGACGTAACATTCGATCGTCTTCCGCGACGGCGCTCCCCAGTACCGCGACACAATTCTGAGCATCGCCTCCAGCTTCGTCAGTAACTCTTCCGCGTCATCCCGACCCAGATCCGTGTGCAGAATGAAATTGGCCGACTTGAAATCCGCCGGGCTCCCCGCACCGCGTTCGTCCGCAGCAGAGAACCCCGGCCACAGTGCAATCAGAAACAGAGTCGATGTCCGCATGTGTCGCCACCGAGAGCTTCGTCCGGGTTTCATCGGGTTGCCGCGGTCGTAGATCCCGCTTGCCGAGCGGGATTTCGCGGCTTGCCGCGACCTGAGTGCATGTGATCTGCCGAAGTCTGTCAGCATTGCTGATCCACGTCGAGCGGGTTCGCCTTGCGGCGAAAGTCCTTGCCGGCAGCACGGACCTGCGTTCATGCGCGAAGCGGCTTCCGCTGACGATATTGTTGAGGTAGGCTCGTCACGCGGAGCGTGACGGCTACGATCCGTGGAATGACGCTTCAGGTTCGCACTCAATCGCAATTGATCGCAGGACGGCCGATTGAGCTGGCCCTTCCTGCAGATTCTGAACAGCAACTGCGAGAGGCACTGGCGGCGGAAGCGGCCGGCATTGCCGGCTGTGATCCGTATTGGGGATTGCTGTGGCCGGCGGCCGTGAACACAGCAGAGCTGATTCTGCAACACCGCTGGCCAGTCCGACTGAGCGCATTGGAACTGGGCTGCGGAGTCGGGCTGACCGGGATCGCGGCGCTGTTGGTGGGGCATAACGTGACATTTTCGGATCATGCACCGCTCGCAGTCCGCACGGCGCAGTCGAACGCAGGCCGCAACGGTTTCGCAAATGTTCCCGGTTTGGTGTTTGAATGGCAGCATCCTCCTGAGCTGCAGTTTGACATTCTTTTTGCGAGCGACGTGCTGTACGACTCTGCCGGACATGCACCGCTGCTGACGACTTTGCGGAGCATGCTGTTGCCTGGAGGAACCGTCTGGATCGGTGACCCTGGCCGCACGGTTGCCTCGCTGTTTATCGACCGAGCCCGCTCGGAAGGCTGGCAGGTGGATCTGCGCGACGGACAAAATCAGTCGCTCGACGGCTGGCAGAATATGCCGTTCCGGCTGATCGTGATGTCGCGACTGGAAGTTGCACAGCGAGAGCTGTCCACAGCGCTCGCGCCCCCCTGCTCTATCGCGGCTGAATTAGATTCTGCCAGGCGGTAGACTAATCTGCATGAGCAGCCACGATGCTGAAAGACCTCAGGGCCATGCCCGCTTCGCGACAACTCGATGGAGTCTGGTAGTCGCAGCGGGACGATCGTCCGCCCCGGAAGCCCGCGCGGCGCTGGAGACATTGTGTCAGTGGTACTGGACTCCGCTGTATGAGTTCGCACGCCGGCGCGGATCTCCGTCGGCAGAGGCAGCCGATCTCACACAGGACTTTTTCGCTGTGCTTCTGGAAAAGGACTATCTGCAGACCGCAGACCAGGATCGCGGTCGCTTCCGTTCATTTCTGCTGACAGCTTTCAAACGGTTCCTGATGAATGAACACGACCGCGCGACGGCGCTCAAACGCGGCGGACGTGTGCAGGTTGTTGCCATCAATGCCGATGATGCTGAGTCACATTTCTGCATCGAGCCCGTCGATAATCGAACGCCGGAAATCCTCTTTGAGCGTCGTTGGGCGATTATGCTGCTTGATCGAGTCCTCGGGCAGCTCGAACAGGAAATGTCCGAAAAGGGGCGTTCGCAATTGTTCGAGTGCTGCCGCGGATGTCTGACGGGGGTCGGTCTCGACGAACAGTATGCCTCGATCGCCTCTCGGTGTGGCGTGACCGAAGCTGCAGTGAAAGTCACCGTGCATCGCCTGAGGGCTCGATACCGAGAGCTGCTGATCGAAGAAGTCCGACAGACAGTGACCAGCGAAGCCGAAGTCGCCGATGAACTGCGGGCACTGATGCGGGCCGTGATGGAGTGACATTTCCTCTGTGGGGCTGGCTTCCAGCCGGCCTTCTGACGTCCAGGGCATTCATGCGGACCGTGACGGAGTGACATATCCTCGTGAGCTGGCTCCGGTCCGGGAACGAGGGGAATCCCCGCCGGCGGAGCGGCGAGCCAACAGTAGACGGAATTCTGAAAAAAACATGTAACCAATGACGACAGTTTCTTAAGTCATTCCCGGAGACCATACTACTACTCAGAGGGGACGGACGATGGCAGGGTTGACGGTTTGTCCGAAATGCGGACGAAATTTGCCGCACGACGCACCGAAGGGACTTTGCCCGGCTTGTCTGCTGGCCTCGGTGGTTGTGGACGCCTTGCCGGAGGACGCCTCGCCGGCGGATCGATTTCATTCTCCGACGACGCCCGGCCCGGCGAGATTTGTGCCTCCTGCCGCAGCATCGATTGCACCATTGTTTCCGCAGCTGGAAATCCTTGGACTGCTGGGGCACGGCGGGATGGGTGCCGTTTACAAGGCTCGGCAGAAAAAGCTCGACCGCCTGGTCGCTCTGAAAATCATCCGCCCGGAAGCTGCAGCCGATCCGGCGTTCGCAGAGCGTTTCAACCGGGAAGCCCGCACGCTGGCTCGGCTCAGCCATCCGCACATTGTCGCCGTGCATGATTTCGGCGAGGTTGATAGTTCAGCTGCGACAGAGGCAAGTCAAACGGGAGCCGCTGCGCCGTCCGGAACGGTATTCTACTTCCTGATGGAATTCGTCGACGGAGCAAACCTGCGGCAACTGATGGACGGTGCCCGACTGGAACCCTCGCAGGCACTGTCGATCGTGCCGCAAGTTTGTGAGGCTCTGCAGTTTGCTCATGACGAAGGCGTGGTGCATCGCGACATCAAACCGGAGAACATCCTTGTTGACTC
>JANNGQ010001166.1:0-6824 GCA_031403975.1 Planctomycetota bacterium | reverse complement strand
GCGCGCAGACTCGTGGAACGGGGAGTCCGGTTCGTCCAGGTGTATCCGTCAGGTTACGGCGTCTGGGATTCGCATCAAAAACTGAAAGAGAACCACGCACGACTTTGCAGCACCGTCGATCATCCGGTTGCGGGACTGATGCACGACCTGAAACAGCGAGGACTTCTCGACGATGTCATTGTCGTGTTCTGCACGGAATTCGGTCGTACCCCAGGGCTTGAACAGCGTGGCGGCGGTGTTGACGGACGGGATCATCATCCCAACGGATTCACGATCTGGATGGCAGGTGCCGGATTGAAACGCGGCTTCGTTCACGGAGCCACGGATGAACTGGGTTACAATGCCCTCGGAGACGGTCACTATGTCACGGACATTCATGCCACCGTTCTGCATCTGCTGGGACTCGACAATCGAACGCTGGAAGTCCCCGGTCGCAAGCGGCTGGAGATTGATCACGGAAAAGTGATCAGTGACATCCTTGCGTGACCGCCCGCTCCGTTTTATCGTGGGGCAGGCTTCCAGCCTGCGCTGGCTTTTCGTGGGGTAGGCTTCCAGCCTGCTCTGCCGATTCAAAAACACGTGCCCTTTTTCCAGTCCAGGCAGGCTGGAAGCCTGCCCCACGAGCAATCGCGACTAATCCGACAGTCCCCCTGCCAGGGAGAGAAGCTGGCCAATCCCGGCGCGAGGGGAGATGAGGGGAATACTCGCGGGTTCTGATATTGTTCAGTTCCTTCATGGCGTTGCTTGTCACGGCTGCCGGGGCCGCTGCGGCACAGCGTTCGGGACTCTTGCATTCGCCTCTGCAATCGACCACGATGGCGACTCCGCTGCCCGTTTTTTGCCCGCCTGAAAGTCCTGCCATGATTCGTTGGTTGTCGCTTGTATCGATGGTTCTATTGCTCAGCAACGCGGTCACTGCAGCCGATTGGCCACAGTTTCGCGGACCCGGCGGACAGGGGCATTCGGATGCCAGAAACCTTGCTCTGACATGGAGCGAAACGGAAAACGTAACGTGGAAAGTTCCCGTCGCCGGGCTGGGCTGGTCGTCGCCGTCGATTCAAGGCAGCCAGATCTGGCTGACAACTGCGATTGAGGACGGAAAATCGCTGCGAGCCATCGCATTGGATCGCGAATCCGGCAAGACACTGCACGATCTTGAGGTTTTCAGGCTGGACGATCCTGGCAGCGTTCATTCCAAGAACAGCCACGCTTCACCAACGGCACTGATTGAGGGCGATCGCGTCTACGTCCATTTCGGGGCTCACGGCACAGCCTGTCTGACAACTGGCGGCGGAATCCTCTGGACCACACAGGAGCTCGTGTACAATCATCGTCACGGCCCCGGCGGCTCTCCCGTGATCTTTGAAGACCTGCTGATTCTGAACTGCGACGGATCCGATATCCAGTTCGTCGTAGCGCTCGACAAGGACACGGGGGCAATTCGCTGGAAGAAGAAGCGTGAACATATCGGCCCGGATCGGCTATCGGGGAAGTCGAACGTACCGATGGCTTACACAACTCCGTTGCTGGTGGAGATCGGCGGAACCATGCAACTGCTCAGCTGCGGAGCGGACAGCATTGTTGCCTACAACCCGACCAACGGCGATGAATACTGGTGGTTCCGCTACGACGGCTATTCGAACGTGCTTCGCCCCGTCGTCGGAAAGGGCCTTGTGTTCATCAGCTCCGGATATGACGCGCCAGAATTCTTTGCGGTGCGAGTCGACGGCTCCGGCGACGTCACGGAATCACATCTCGCCTGGAACATGAAGAAGGCGGCACCGCTGAACCCTTCACCGCTTGTGGTTGGCGATGAACTGTACCTCGTCAGCGACGACGGAATCGCCACCTGCCTGGACGCGCTGACCGGCGAACAGCATTGGCAAAAACGCATCGGAGGCAACTTCTCTGCCTCACCGACACTTGCCGACGGACGCATCTACATTCTGGACGAAGAAGGCAGGACGACTGTGCTCGCCCCCGGCAGAAAATTCGAATCCCTGGCCACAAATCAACTCGAAGGCCGCACTCTCGCAACCCCTGCCATGGTGGATGACACAATTTTTCTGCGGTCAGATTCACACTTGTACCGGATTGAGAAACCGTAAGGCGTTTCAGAAGCCCGGCTTTTCCAAAAAGCCGGGCTTCTCCACCAGTTTCAGCGAGACGTCCGCTTGCCCTTCACAGCAGCGCGAGGTTTTCCTGTCGGCTTGCTGTCCTTTACGGACTGCTCAGTCCTCGCGGTTCCAGGCTTCGTCAAAAATGCTGTGGCGACGGCAAGCGACTGTGCTGCCGTCGATTCTCGTTTCGTCGCTTTCGCCGAGCCCGTTTTTGTCTTTTTCGCCCTGGCAGAAACTTTAGCGATGCCGGTCGATTTCTTCGCGGCGACAGCTTTCACAGCCTCGGACACCGATGCACTGACCGATTTCTTCGGCGCAGGTTTCCTGCCGCGGGTGGGTTTCCTGATGCCTGCCGGCAGACTCAGATTTCCGCTGGTGGAATCCAGTTCGATTCCGAAAATGGCACCGAGGTCCTGAGAGTCCAGGCTGCTGCCGGTGCCCGCCAGTTCGCGGTCCAGGTTGCCGGAGGCAATGGCCTGGGAAACCAGATCCTGATGATCCACGCCGCGCAGCAGGAACAACAATTCGGGGCGAGTATCGAGTCTCGCTCCGACGCCATACATCACCGCCGCCAGATGCTTGCAGCACGATGAGTAGTCCGGGCAGCTGCAGGTCATTTTGATTTCGGCGGGGGACGGAAACAACCCCGACTTCTGTTCAGTCAGCCGCCGCATGACTCCATCTGAGAGTTTTCCGGAAAGCAGATCCAGCAGTGAATCAATGGACTCGCTGCAGTCAGACCGGATGGCCTTCCATCGCTTTTTTTCGAGTTCCCTGATCTCGATTCGAATCGTGTACGGTTCCGATCCCGCTACGATGGCCTCGATCTTCTTCGGATTGATGACGAGATCAACAACGGACCCGTTGCGGACATAAGTCGCACCGCGAGGAAGACGGTTGGAAAAATCCTGGTAGGCCGCCAGGTTATCGCACCATGCCTTGCCCCAAAACGTCTGCGCGATCTGACGGCTCTGAAGATTAACCGGCTGCGGCTCTCGCTTCTGTTGCTTTGCGATCCGAGCCGCGTGTCGGACGGCCTTGTTCAGTTTCTGTGTGACGGAAACGTACGGTGCCCATTGTTGTCCCCAGCTCATGCGGAATCCTTTCGCGGTCGGGTCAGACGTGAAACTCGAGTGGCAGCAGCGAATGCTAATTGATCGCAAGGTTTTCTGTCAAAACAGACCGGCAATGTCGGCAAGCCTCTAACACGTCCACAAGACTGGAATGAGACTTTGCGTTGCAGGCAAAGTCGTGAATCTTTGGGTGGAATGAACGGACAGCCTCCGAATTCTCACGAATCCGGCGACCGCTCAATCGAGGCGGCGCGGAGTATTGACAAAAGTACTAGTCCTCCAGTGTCGCGCGGCTGACATCGAGAGCAACGAACGTCAGCAGTTCGGCATCGCTCATCTCTGTCAGCAGCGCTTCTCTGCCTCCTCCGAGAACATTGTCAGCCAGTCCCTGCTTGTCACGGATCATCTTGTCGATGCGCTCTTCCAGAGTTCCTTTACAGACGAACTTGTGAACCAGCACGTTGCGCTTCTGGCCGATGCGGTAAGCCCTGTCCGTTGCCTGATTTTCCACGGCCGGGTTCCACCAGCGGTCGAAGTGGATTACATGCGACGCGGCCGTCAGATTCAAACCGGTGCCCCCGGCCTTCACCGAGATCACAAAGTACGGAGTGTCGTCCTGCTCCTGAAACTTCCGGACAAGCTCCTTTCTCTTTGCGACTGGAACGCCACCGTGCAGGATCAGACCGGGCCGACGAAACAGCGTCGCAAGATACTCCGACAACGGTTCACAGATCGACTGGAACTGAGTGAACACGAGGACTTTTTCCTGACGATCATTGATCGGTTCGCAGACTTCACGCAGGCTACGGAATTTGCCGCTCTCTTCAGGCACAAACCTCTTCTGAGCCAGGAACTGTGACGGATGATTGCACAGCTGCTTCAGCCGCATCAGCATCGACAGCACCAGACCGCGACGTTGAATTCCGTCGGTGCTTTCCAGCTGCTTCGCCACGTCCGCAACCACTTGTTCGTACAGCACAGCCTGTTTTTTCGACAACCCGCACGAGACCTGCACTTCGGTCTTGTCAGGGAGATCCGGGACAATGTTCGGATCGGTCTTCATCCGCCGCAGAATGTAGGGCCGGACCAGTTTTCTCAATGAAGAAAAGGCTCCCGCGTTCTGGTTCTTTGTGGTCAGTTTGACGAAGTCGCGAAACTGTTTTACGGTGCCCAGCAGACCCGGAACGCAAAAATCGAACAGTGACCACAGGTCGCCCAGCTGATTTTCCACCGGCGTCCCGGTCAGCGCGATGCGCCCGCCAGCCCGCAGTTTTCGCACGGATTTCGACTGGGCGGAACCGGCGTTCTTGATCGCCTGAGCCTCATCCAGCACGACCATCCGCCAATTCACATCGGCCGGCCAGGTTGAACGACGAATGAGAGTGTACGTCGTGACCACGACATCGAACTCGGAAAGCTCCGTCGCCGGCCCCCTGGCGATTCTTTCGAGCGTCGCCGCATCACATTCGGATCGATGCGCAAGGAACACTCTGAGTTGCGGAGCAAAGCGTTCCAGTTCCTGCTTCCAGTTTCCGACCAGCGACGCCGGTACGATCAACAGAAACGGGGCACGGGCTGAGTCACCGCCTGCGGGACCAGGTTTGGTGCGGCGGCTTTTCGGCTTCGCATCATTTCCTCCGTCTTTGAGTCTCAGAATCAAGTCAATGACCTGGATCGTTTTCCCCAGCCCCATGTCATCCGCGAGGCAGACTCCTAGCCCCAGCTGAGTCATGAACCACAGCCAGCGGACACCGTCGGCCTGATACGGTCGCAGCGACGCATTCAACCCGATGCCCGGTTC
The DNA here is from genome assembly GCA_031403975.1 of Planctomycetota bacterium. GTDB lineage: Bacteria > Planctomycetota > Planctomycetia > Planctomycetales > Planctomycetaceae > SXXK01. Next base: position 1,830 of record JANNGQ010001166.1, on the reverse strand, counting down.
ACAGCCCAACACGCCGTGTGGGTCACGGATCTGTCGCAGCGTTTCTGTCAACCATTCGCCGGATGTGACCGTTGACCACTGCAACACGTCATCATTCGCCACTTCGGCAGACTGCAGCTGAGTCCCGGCGAGCAATCGCATGCCCTCCAGAAACGAAATCCCTCTTTCGTGATCATCCTGCAGTTCCTGCCAGTGCTGCAGCGCTTCATGCAGCTTCTTTTGATCGACCTCGACCCATTTTCCGCGAAGCAACGTCAGGCCATCCGTTGCCGCCAATAACTGTCGCCGTTCCAGCTCGGTGAGCGGAGTTCCGTCGATCGCGAGGTTGGCGGAAAAGTCCAGCAGCGCGTCCATTCCTACGGCGCTCGCTCGCTGATCGCCGATCCGGACCTGAACCTGAGGTCGCGCAGTGCGACGGGACTTCCACCAGTCTGGGACGCGCACGATCAAGCCGGCTTCTTCCATGACACCGACGTCTTTCAGGAATCGATATGCCTGTGAAATTGACCACGCCTGAGGCTGAAAGAGGGATCGCGATGAGAGCAGCTGACCAACGACTTCGCTGCGTCCGGCGGCTTCCCGTACAGGAGTCAACAGCTCGGCCAGTTTCGTTTGATCACGTTCCGCCGCGTATTGCCGCAGCGCCTCGGCCAGCGGCAGATGCTGCACCTGGGCCTTGGCGGAGATGCGGTGCGCGTAGGTCGCCAGAAACGCGAAAGGACGACTCGCATCGCGTTTGTTTTCTGCCAGATGAAACGTGACTCGTCCCAGCAGATGAGCGTCGGGATTCAGCTCCAGCAATTGTCCGCGGCAACCGCCTTCGGTCTTGGCGGCTCGCTGCAGAAACGTTGACAATATTTGCGACCACAATGATTTGAGCAGTTCGTTCGTCAGATATTCCAGTCCCCGCATCGGCGGTGCTTCGGCCACGATGATCGCCAGGACCAGATCGTCCGGAGGCGAGACAAAGTAGCCCTCACGCTCCGCGTGTGGAGCCAGCCCGGATACGTCCAAGTGCCGGACTTGATCGTTCGCTGTTTTCTGCCGCCTTCCGACAGCCCCCGCGAGCTTGCCGGAGGCTGCTGTTTTTTCCAGGGCCGCGAATCGTTCGTCATCCAGCTGTGCGACCGCTTTGAGAAACCGCTGAGTCCAGGCTCGCCAGAACACAAACGGCAGCGGCAAAGTCGCTTTGCTGTTGATCGTGACAAGATCCAGCAAGCCGTCGGCCGTTGACGCGGTGAATGCATGCTGCAGCCTGGCGATCAGGGATTCATTCAGTTCGACGTCGGACGAGGCGTCGAAGTGTGGAGTGGTGTCGCGCTCGCAGATGAGCCGACCAGTCGGTGTGATCGAAAGCGTGAGCGACATGGGTCGTCGGTGGTCTTGTTGCGGGTGTCTCGTGTCGTGGAGCGGCGAACGAAGCATAGCCGAATTGACGCCGCACGACCGCAATTCCCCCTCACCCTGGCCCTCTCCCCCGTTGGCAAGCGTTTTTGAAATGGTGAGTCGTTCGACGAGGGAGAGGAGACAGCGCGAGACAACAAATCGCCGCGTCGCGAATACTTGTGCCTTCTCCCCCGAGATCGGGGGAGAAGGTGGTCCCGGAGCGCCGGGAATGAGAGAGCTTGACGAGCGCCGTGTGTGTCGTACGAATCTCCGTCAAAAAGCATCATGGAGCTCTCGATGTTTCCCCCTCACCCTGACCCTCTCCCCCATTCGTATCTACACAATTCACGACCATGAATGTGCTCGGGCAGGATCCCTTGCCGCGTGCTGCTGCGATTCATCAGCGTTTATCAGCGTCTATTAGTGGTTTCAAACCGCTAATGA